>CAYGBH010000004.1:0-36748 GCA_964348055.1 uncultured Pirellulales bacterium | reverse complement strand
CTTCAACGGCCAATTAGACTACAATGAGAAAGACGGTGACAAAAGTCCACCCGTCGATGATGGGGATAGTGAACTGGATCTGGGATGGATTGCGTACTTGACGTGCTACTCTTATGACAATAACAAAGATGCCAGCGGAAATACGAGGGTTAATATCAATGAAGCGGACGAGAGCGAGCTGAGGAGGTCCCTGGGCGTAACGAACGAGCAGGCCAAATGGATTGTGGATAACCGCCCACACCAGAGCATCGGCGATTTGATAAGTAACCAAAGTCCCATAAATACGCAGAGCTTTTCTCAGATAGCGGACAAAATAACGGTCAGTAACGCGGAAAAATTGCCGGGGAAAGTAAACGTCAATACGGCTCCGGAGGCTGTTCTGGCCGCTTTGCTGGGTGGTGACGACACGGCTTACCAAATTGCCGAGAATATAATCACCTATAGAGAGAGTTTGATGTATGGGATCGAAAGCATTGGAGAGCTGATGCAGGTCGGGTCGATGAACGTCGATAATTTCAAAAAAATTGTGGATTTCATAACTACGCGGTCTGATGTTTTTACAATTCGTTGTATTGCGACGGCTGATAGAAACGGCTTTGCTGGGGCAACATTGGAGACAGAAGCGGTGGTGGATAGGAGTTCGACACCTTGTAAGATACTCTACTGGTATCAGGGGACAAGTAATTGATTATTCTCTGGGCTGTCTGTGACCTATGTAGTGAAGGTTGAACGAAATGAATAATGACAAAATAAATATGAAGACCCCGTTATCCGTGATAGCAATGGCACAAGAGGAAAGCCGGTTCAAAGCTGTAGAGCTTCGAAGAAAGGGCGGGGCCTTTGAAGTTCTCTGGACAAAGAGCAGCACAGGCACCGATGCGGACTGGCGACTTTTTGCAGCCGAGTGTGGCTTGTCCGTTGAGCCAACAGTGCACGTAGATGTCGATGGTAACAGGATAGTTGTGGTTGGTTTTAATTCGTCAGCGGTGGCTTTTTATCACATTGTTGTGCCTGCGGTGGGAAAAGAAGAGACCGCAGCAATAATCAAATTGCAGGCTGAGACCCAGCTGCCCTTGCCAGCCGAGCAAATGGAACTGGCCTGGCGTCCCGGCCAGATGCGGAATGGGCAAGTGGCCGTCACCATGGCAGCAGCAAGAAGAGAACAGCTACAAAGATTTGTAGAAAATGTGTGTGATTTTGAGCCGACAAAAATACTATTAGACTGCGAGGGGATAATAGAAGCATGGAAAGCGCTCTTTTCCGCAAAGGAAAAAGACGCTGTGGTTGTCAGTATCCAAGCGCGAAATACGCAGGTTTGTCTGGCTGAGGACGGGCGATTGAGCAATGCTGTTGTCCTGGATATGGGGACAGAGGATTTGGCGGAACAAACGGAGACTTTCGAAAGATTTGTCCAGGATATGAGGAGTGTGCTGGACTTGTTTGGTTATGCCGAGCCAGCGAAATTGCCGGTTTTTGTGCTGTCGGACGGCAGTGCTGCGTACGTAGGTATAGTTTCTTCTCTTAGGTCGGCAGGATTGAATGCCAGAGCAGCCTTGCCGGATATTAAGAAATTAAGGGAGCAGACGGAACTTCAGGTTGAAGAGGCTTACGAATATCGTGTGTCTATAGGTCTTGCGCTTATGGCACTTGAGGAGCGCACGAACGATCTTAACATTTTTGAGCGTCTATACAACCCGGCCAAGAAGGAGGAGAAGAAGCATTGGCTGTATTCACCAAAGGTGACATGCGTGATTGCATCGATGATGCTAATCCTGCTGGTTGTTGTCTCTTATGCAGTGGATGTGGCCAGTCCTGGTGCAATCGAAAAGCGTTTGGAGGCATCCCTTTCGGATACAGATATGAATATGCTAATGCAGCGGCAAAAACTAATCAAAACGGTTGCATCGCAACGGCCCGATTTGCTTGATCTTATAAATCAAGTGGTCGAAAGCGGTGATAGAGGGATAAAGCTGGAGAGTTTGTATTTTAAGAAGGGTCAGCGGGTAACCATAAACGGCCAAGCACCCGGTAATGAGCAGCTGTACAGATTTGAGAAAAGTCTGCAGGATAGAACCAGTATAAAAGACGTGAAGATGACCTCGACCAGAGACACCAGAGGCTCGACCAGAGACACCAGAGGCAGGGGGCTCAGCTTCACTATAACTTTTCATTACAGGAATTTTACCAAATAGGAGAATTAGAGAAGCTATGATAGAGAAATTAAGCCAAAAAGACATACGGACGTTGAAGATTGGCGCTGTGTGTGTAGCAGCTATCCTGGTGTTTGTGTTTGCATCAGAGTGGCTTGGCCACTGGGCACAGGCGAGAAAATCGCTTGCTGAGCTGAAGGACAAATTAGAACTTCTCGATGTGGGCAAGGCTAAGCAAGCAGGCTTGATGTCAATTGTGCCTGTGTTTGATATGCCGGAGAAGGAAGAGACGCAAAAGTTTCTGTTCAGAGATAAGCTTAACGAACAATTAAAGAAGGCAGGAATAAGCAGCAAGCCCTTGCAGGTTGTGTCAACCGGAAAATCTACGCAGGCCGGGTATAGGCTTTTGCGTTTGAAATGCAGTGCCAAATGCAGGTTCGGGCAGGTGCTCGACTTGCTTGCCAGCCTGAAAGAGAATCCTTATCTGGTCGGCATCGAGGAAATGCGCATAAAGTGCGATCCAAAAAAGCCGCAGGAAGTAGACTTGGATCTGACAGTGTCAACATTTGTGAGGTGAGAAATGCAGATTATGAAACTCGATTATCTTAATTATCTGAAAGAAAAGAAAGAGGTTGTATCAGTTGTGCTGCTTGGGCTTTCAGCATTCTTGGCAGTTTTGATTCTGATTAAGGTGGGGAGCTTCTTTGCGGCCTCGGCCAGGGCAGAGCGCTTAGTTAAGATGGCTATTGCGCAAAATAACACGGATGCCAAAGATATGGAAACATATCTTGCCAAATCCAAAGCGATTGCCGACGAGTTGAAGAGGGAAAATTTGTTTGCGCCGCCTCCACCGAAGCAACATCCTGTTAAAGAGGTATGGGGTATCTTCGGAGATGAGGTGCTGATAAAAAACAAATGGTACAAAGTCGGTGACACGGTAGGAGACGCGAAAATTGTGGCAATCGGGCCTACTTCAGTCAAAATCGAGTGGGACGGGAAGGAAAAAGTCTTTGCACCTATTGATGCGGTGGTTGCTTCGCCGCCCGGTGGGCCGAAGCGTACAGAACCAGCAAAGGAAGCAGCCAAGGCTGGTCCCGAGACGGTCTCGGTTCAGGTCGACGTAAGGCCAATGTTTGGCCGCGGAGACAGAGGGCGTGGCGGTCCGGGAGGTGGGCCAGGATTCGATGGGATGAGGGAAAGATTCCAGAATATGTCTGAGGCAGAAAGGCAAAGATTCATGGCCGAAATGCGCGAAAGAAGAGAAAGATTTATGAATATGTCTGAGGCGGAAAGGGAAAGATTTAGAGCTGAAATGCGTGAAAGATTCGGTGGCGGACGGGGTCCGGGTGATGGACGGCGTGGCGGACGGTAATAGAATGATTGAAGCGAGGTGAATAAAATGAAACAGTCAGGAACAACAACAGTATTTGTAATGGTCTGTATTGCAGTGCTTCTTGGGGCTTGGGGGATTGGTCTATGCATCAGAGAAGTCAGGTTCCGCAGCGCCGGCATCGAATTCAAGGCAGTTACTGAGGTTGAGAAACCCGACACCGAGCCTGAAAGAGAACCTGCCGAGATGGCTCAATTTCGGCCCGAGAGAGGGCCGATGACCGGTCCCGGAGCTGGGAGGCCTGAACGGAGGCCTCCGCGGGAAGGAGGAGCCGGATTCGGAGAGGAAGGAATGATGGGAATGAGGGAGCAATTTCAAAATATGTCTGAGGAAGAAAGAGAGCAGTTTAGGGCCCAAATGGGTGAAAGATTCGCTGCTCGGCGACGAGAAAGCGGTGATAGGTTTGGCAATCTCTCTGAAGAAGAAAGAGAAAAGATGAGGGAGCGATTTGAAAATATGTCTGAGGAAGAAAGGCAAGAGTTTATGGCCCAAAGGCGTGAAAGATTTGGCGGTCGACGGCCGCAAGGTGATAGAGAAGGTGGCAGACGGCGACCCGGTGCCAGACGCCGGCCAGGTGACAGCGGTGGCGGCGCACCTCCACCGAAGGGCAGAGCCTGCTTTGTTGCTGAGACCCCTGTGTGGGTAGACGCCAAGCTCGTACAAATTTCTAAAGTCACCGCGGGCCAGACAGTCGGCAAGAAGTTCTGTGGGTCATCGTCTCTGGAGCAGGTTCAGGAGCACGAGGGAACATTCGAGTGTCGTGACATAGCGCTCGAGAGCGGAAATACCATCAGCGTTGTCGATGCACACTGCTTCATGCTCGATTCCGGACGATGGATCGCGGCACAGAACTTGACAAGCGGCCTAAGATTGAAAACGCTGACCGGCACTGTCGGTATCAAAAGCGTTACAAAAAGAGCCGTGCCTTATACCGGCAAAGTCTACAATCTGAAGGTTAAAAGCTCAGACCAGTACATGGTAGGCAAAGATGTGGTAATCGTGCGTGATTATTGATGCGGTGCTTCGGTGCGTGTTCGATCTGCTCATAGAACACCGCACCGGCCCGTAGCGCCGACCAGGCGGAAGACAGTAAGAGAATAATTGGATTTAGAATGAGGTGAGTAAAATGGAACGGTCAAAATTAAAAATATCGATAGTAGTTGGTCTCGCAGCGGTTCTCATTATCTGGAGGGTTGGTTTTTACCCCCCCGTGCCTGAACAAGCAGAAAAGCCAGGTGAAACCGAAGTAGCTACCGAACCTGGTAAACCTGATGAGGTTCAAAAGCCAGGTGACGCAAACGAGCCTATGGTGGCCTTTGATGTTGATAAACCCGGAAGATTAGCTGATGTTAATGAGCCCGGAAGATTAGCTGCTGCTGGTGAGCCGGAGAAGCCTGTTGAGCCGAATGAGCCGATGGAATTTGTAAACCTCAAAAATGTGGAGATGAAAACCATTATTGAGAAGCTTGCAGATTGGACCGGTAAGGTGATTATTCCCGCCGATGAGTCTATGAAACAAAGAGTGACCATATACGCGCCGGATAGGTTGCCGAGAAGCAAGGCTCTTTCGCAGATTTACAGCGCGCTGCGTATGAAGGGCTACGTTGCCGAACATACCGATGACACGATTTATCTCAAATCTATTGAAGAGCAAAAATTTGGCGAGGTTCCCACAATACTTGCTGATTATCCTCTGGCGAAGATTGAAAATAAAGACCAGGTGGTTCAAAAGTTCTTTAAACTAAAGAACTACAGTCCTTCGCAGATGAGCGAGATTATTGTGCCGCTGGTCGGTGAGTATGGCTATGTGAGCGCTGATGAAAGCACCAGCAGTTTGTTGGTGATTGATACGGTCACGAATCTGCTGCGCATTAGCCGGATTATCGAACAGTTTGATGCGGTCAAAGCCGAGCAGACCGTGACGTGGATCTTTGAAATTCGTCACGGCGACCCTTCAGAGATTGTTGAATTGTTGGAGACACTGTTAAGTGAGGGCGGTTTAAGCAGTTCAAGGGGTCCCGGCTTCAGAGGTCCCGGCGGAGGCCGTGGGCATGGTTCTTCGTCAAGACCCAGTCCTACGAGCAGCACTCCATCAAAAAGCAGTACCAAGGGAGCGCCAACTTCGATCACGGTCGGGACGACCCAGGCACCGATCGTACTTATCCCGGAACCAAAGCACAATTGGATTATTGCAAAAGCATCACCTGAAGATATAGAGGTAATTGGTGAGTGGATTGAGAAGCTTGACAAGTCAGTTTCAACTGTACTTGTAGATTATCCGCTTGCTAGCATCGAAAATAAAAATCAGGTAGTCCAGAAGTTCTTTAAGTTAGAGAACTTCAGTCCCCAGCAGATGGGTGAGGTCATTGCACCTCTGCTTAGCGAGTCCGGCTATTTAAGCGCTGAGGAAACTACCGGCAATCTGCTGGTGATTGACACGGTTGAAAATCTAATGCGCATCGAGATGATTATCGCACAGTTTGATGTGCCCGAAGCTGAGCAAACCGTGACGGATATTTTTGAGATTTATAATGGTGACCCTTCTGAGATTGTTCAGTTGCTTAGGATGCTTTTAAGCGCCGACGGTACTGGTGGAAGCAGTCTCGGCCGAAGTAGTAGCAGTCGAAGCAGCAGGGACAGCCGAAGCAGCTACAGCCGAAGCAGTTACAGTCGAAGTAGTTACAGTCGAGGCGGCATGTCCTGGTCTCCGTCGAGATCCAGTTCCAGGACCGGGTCATCTTCCGTTGTGGTGGGGACGAGCCAGCTCCCGATTGTGCTTATCCCGGAGCCAAAGCGCAAGTGGATTATTGCAAGGGCATCGGCTGAAGATATGAAGCGGATTGCCGAGTGGATAGAGAAGCTCGACCAGAAAGACCCGATCGAAAAAGAATACGAAACAGTTTCAATAGGATACGCTGATGTCGGCGAAGTGGCGGACCGGCTCAACGAGGCGCTGCAGCAGATGCCGGGCACAGAATTACAGGCCAGTGTCCTGGTTCAGCCGTTGGTGCAGGCAAGGCAGATTGTGATCTTCGGCAGAGCGGATATGCGCGAAATGGTTAAGAAACTTATTGCAGAAGTTGATGTCCCCGCGGGTATGTTTGAAACAAGGGTTTTCAAACTGAAATACGCTGACCCTGATGAGATCAAGGAGAATCTCGAAGGTCTTTACGAACAAGAAGCCGGTAGTTTTTATAGTTATGGTTATAGTCGTAGCAGCTATAGCCGACGCTCAAGCACGGTTGAATCTCAGGAAACAGTAAGAGTAATAGCATTTTCGACGATGCAACAGGTTACTGTGATTGCCTCGCCTGAGAATATGCTCAAAATTGCTGAGCAGATACTGGAATGGGACGTTCCGCTCGATGTGGACCAAGTCAAGCCGAGGATAATTGAATTGCGTAATTCCGACCCGATTGAGATGGCTGATTTGCTGACGACGCTTTTCAGCGAAGAAAGCAGTAGAGGCCTGTCGTTCTACGACCTTTTGTTCGGCACAGGTGCTGAGGAAAAGGCAAAAATTGTCGGGCCGCTCTATGGCCAATTGACCTTTGAAGATGTGCCGGGGACAAAGAAGATTATCGTAATAAGCAAGATTCCCGAGGCATACGATGTTATTGAGGGATTGATCGAAGACCTTGACAAGCAGGAGATGGGCGAAGTGCCCAAGGTTGTAACGCTCAAGTACGCAGACCCTGAAGACCTCAGTGAACGTTTAAATGCGATGTTCTGCGAGCCGGGCACATCGGCCCAAATTGTGCGTAGTGAAACGGGCCTGAGCGAGTATTCAATGGAGGAAACAGAGGACACCAGCTCCCAGGACGGTGGTACTACCAGCCAAGGCCAATATACGCCGTGGTGGTCCGGGTCTGGCGCTCGCAGCGGTATCGATGAAGAGATGCCGATAAGCAACGTTATAGGCAGGATACGCTTCGTTCCGGAGCCACGCATCAAAGCCATTCTTGTTCTTGCCCCTCCGGAGTTTATGCCGGAGATAGAGAAGCTGATTGAAGAGCTCGACGTACCCGGCAAGCAGGTGATGATAAAGGCGATAATTGTGGAAGTCGACCACAGTAGTATGACATCCCTTGGTGTGCAGCTTGCGCCGACTGCGTCGGCCGGATTGGCGTTCGGCACTTTGGACGAAAATACAGCTACCATCGTCAACGCTCTTTCATATCTGGAACAACACGGCTCGCTTACACTTAGTGCGGCAGCGGATGTCACCGCGATGATCGATTTCCTGGTCAAGCAAACTAATGCAAAGATCCTCAATCAGCAGACGCTGTGGACGGAAGACAATGAAGAAGCAAGCTTCTTCAAGGGTCAAAAAGTGGCATTCCTCCAAGCAACGACAACACAAGCCGACGTTGGCGTCACACAAGATATCGTATATGAGAAAGTGGGTATGACTCTGGCGGTCCGGCCAAGCATTACTCCCGAAAACAACGTGGACATGATTATAAATATTATAATCTCACAGCTAACCGCAGATGAAGAAAATGGCCAACCGGTGAGGACCGAGATGGAAACAAAAACCAATATGATAATTGAAGACAGCCAGACAATTATGCTCGGCGGCATCCTCTTCCAGGAAGACAGGGTTATCGTACGAAAGGTCCCGCTATTTGGCGATGTGCCTGTGGCCGGCGCTTTATTCCGCCACAACGAGCTTAGAGCAGTCAACAATGAAATGCTCGTATTTATAACGCCCTATGTAATAGACGACGCTGGCAAGATGCTTCCTGAAACAATACAGGAAATAGAACGTCCGAAGGAAAAACTGAAAGATATCCAGGAACAGTTAGAAAACACTATGGAAAAACTTGAACGAGAACTTCCGTGAGTTTTAGCATCTTTTGGTTACTCGAGCGTTTTGCCTGTCTCGGCTTGCGTGAGCCAAGACAGTTGGGAAATTGGTGCTTGTTTTCATCAGGAAAATTAGACACGGATTCGCAGACCCAGGTATACTATCTCTGACTCCTCATCGAACGTACCACCGTAAAACCCAGCCGCACCGGCTCCAAAACGAACTGCAAAAACTTTTTGACAGAACAGCACTTCATAGAGCATAATTCCAAAGTTCGGGATATCTCACGTTTGGGATAGATATTGTAAGCGGTGCACCTGGAAAGTAGGAAATATCCACTGGAGTAAACGATAAATGGATGCTTATAGCTTGAGACAGGATGAGTTGCCTGATTTAACCATCGAGAAACTTGGCTCACCGACGATAGATTCTCCTCTAATACAAGGTAAGCGTTGTTTTATTGATGATCACGAGAAGATTCTCTTATATTCACATTCTGAAAATCTGAAAGAGTACGAAAACTCGGGCAAGCAGCCTCCGATGTTCGAGAGGGCGGGGGCTCGCCGAAGGATCTTCTTTGAGCCGGAAAAACTAAACTGCGGCATAGTTACTTGTGGAGGATTGTGTCCCGGTCTCAATGATGTGATACGGACCATCACCCTTAGTCTGACCTGGCAGTATGGCGTCAAGAAAATTCTTGGCTTGCGATATGGATACGCAGGGCTATCCTCGAGGGCTCCACAGAAACCCCTTCTGTTAACGCCGGAATTGGTAAATGATATCCACCTTAAAGGTGGGGACATTTTATCGTCTTCCCGTGGGCCCCAAGACGTTGATGATATGGTTGATAATCTGGAAAAGATGGGGATTGGCTTATTATTCACCATCGGTGGAGACGGAACACTGCGAGGGGCACTGGAGCTTACCAAAGCGATAAAAAAAAGAGGGTTAAGAATTTCGATAATTGGCATACCGAAAACAATTGACAACGATATCTCCGGCATAGAGCAGTCTTTTGGCTTCTCAACAGCTGTTGAGGCGGCGCGGTTAGCAATTTGCGGCGCACATGAAGAAGCCAGAGGTGCCTGGAATGGTGTGGGATTAGTTAAACTAATGGGCAGGGGTTCAGGTTTTATCGCTGCTTATGCCACCTTAGCCAATAGCGATGTGAACTTCTGTTTTATCCCAGAAGTGCCCTTTATTCTGGAGGGGGAACATGGATTCTTACATTCCCTGGAAAAACGATTGGATGAAAAACATCACGCACTTATCGTAGTAGCCGAAGGTGTAGGACGAGGCTTGACTGAGACAAAAGGTACTCAAAAGAAAGACGTTTCCGGTAATATTGTGCGTGAGGATATCGGTCTTTTATTGAAGAAAAGAATCACGGAATATTTCCAAGCCAAGAGAAAGCCGTTATCTCTGAAATATATAGACCCCAGTTACATGATTCGCAGCTTACCCGCCGATTCCAATGATTCGGCGTTTTGCGTAATGCTTGGACAAAATGCCGTACATGCCGGCATGTCGGGCCGAACAAATATGGTAATAGGCTACTGGAATCAATACTTTGTTCACATCCCAATATCGCTTACTATCCTGAAGAGGAAAAAAGTTGACCCTGATGGCCATTTATGGCAGACTGTTTTGGAAACAACCGGCCAAGCACGTTCTGTTAGAAATTCCAAAGGGTGTAAGGATGTGGGTTAAAAAGTGAAGATTTTTCTCCGCAGGATGACAAAACTCTTTGGACATGCGCTTGAGTAAAGAGCAATACTCAACTACACAACAATTGGTGATAATAAATGAATCCAGAGCAATTGGAAAAATACACCTCTGCGATAACGCTTTCGGATATGGAAATCTTTGTGTTTCCAGAGCTGATGTACAGCCTGGTTCTGGCTGATATTATGAGTCCGATTATCTGGCAGTGGCGAGAGCTGGAATCTTTCAAGAAGCTGCGGGGCAAAAGCAGCTATAAAAAACTGATGCGGCTCAAGCAATTCATAATTGATGAGTTTGAATTTAATCTCGACCTTGAAACCTGGGGACTGACCAGCAAAGCTAAAGAACTCAAACGGTTTGAGAAGTTTGTCTCGCCGGGTGATGTTGCAAAAAGCAATGCTCTATTTGGCTACGAGGGTGACAAATATTATTTTGATGTCGATATCAGAAAGCACTTTGGGCTGGATAAGTATGACAGTGACATAATCCCATATTGGAAGACAGAAACAGTTGAGGCTATGAATGCCTTTCCGTACAGAGAAGGCTATACAAAATGGGCGGGGGAGTGCGTTTCATTATCAGCTTTGTACGCAGCGGCGGCTTTTATCGTATGTGGAATACCCCTGGAAGATATTCATATGATACTCACTCCGCTTCACTCACAGAATTTTATCGACATACAGGACGGCGTTCTGACCAATAATAGAAGACTCGTTACCAAAGCGATGTGGTTCAACGGCACCGCCATTTCCAACAAGGCCCAGCGGGCGCTGCGCAACGAAAACGTTACAATCGTTGCTCATTCGTCTGGTTATATACATTGTTTGTATAAGGAGGCCACTATAGATAAAAAACTTTATCAAGACTTTACTAAGAAGCTTGCTTCATATCTGTCAGTTGAATTATCCCTTTCTGTCTTTGCAAGTTTCCTGCGATCTAACAGAGATTACCAAAAATTCTTTCAGGTCTGTCGCGAGTGTCATGGACAGGCACAATTCTTAAAGGCCGAACTTCTGTTTCATTACGAACACGGCAGTAACTACAGAGTGGCCGACAAGACTTTCGACAAATTGCTCGCCGAGGTTTCCGATGAGGATTTTGTCCCATATCAACTGCCCGACAGAATTCGCTGTGATGAGCTTGAAAAATTTTTAGAAAAGCAGAAGCCCGACTTGAGAAGTCCCAAGGGCAGAGCGGTTTTTAGAGGATTTATTGAGCCGACCATCCCAAAAACGCAAAAGTTTGTAGACAGGTTAGCTGATTTTGTTCATACCGAAGCGAAGATGCCTGCTTTGGACAAAAATTTCCTGCCTGCCGATCCGATCGAAATATCTATAGAGCAAAGTAGAGAACAGATAATCGACTATCTGCAACAAGTGCGCCCAAACAACACGACGGCCGACCTTGCTTTTTATTCATATCGTGATATGGAAAGCTGCGACTGGGTCCCGTTTATCAAAGCAGCAGCCGAGCGTAATCCTGTTTCGATTCAAATGACGGAGGCAATGTCGGTCGAAGAAGTATATGCGTGGCTTGGACAAATGAAAGATATCTCGATTTACGATGGCAGGCGATTGGCACAACCCGATGAAGTGGCAAATTACAGGACCGGCGACGGACTCGAAAAGGCCTTTTTGCTGGCTAACGTAATTCACGAAAGAAACCGAGAGCAAGATATCGAAATAACCACAGACAAGAACGATGTAACATTAAAAGGGCAGAACCAGTACCGGTTTACCTCCACCAAAGGCCTTGAAAAGCAGGTCTCCATCTCTGCTGCAGGTGCTTTCAGCGTAGTCGAGTGAAAAGGCGCCGCTGTTAATATCCTGACAGCGCTCGCTGACGTAGCGCTCTTCCAACAAGCTAACCGTTCAGTACCCATCCTCTACGATAGGTCTTTCGGATGTACCGGTCGGCTTCGGGACAGTTGGTGGCCTTTAGGTTCTTTGCGTCCCACCGCAGTTTCTTGCCCACACGATAGGCGACCAGGGACAGTAGGTTGTGTTCGATGAGCGCGCCGGAGTAATCGAAGTTGCACAGAGTTGGTTTGCCCGTCTTGCAGCCGATGATCCATTCCTTGTGGTGGCCGGGCGAAGGAGGAATCAGCTCCGCGGGCTTAGGCGGCTCGTATTGGGTCATGTCACTATCGAGCTTGGGCATCAGGACGCGATAGCCGTAGTCGGCAATCAGGAAACCCTTATCGCCGGTGAAGATAGCGCACCTAAACATTTCGTCACGGTTGAATATCTTCGATGGCATGCCGGGCTTCTTTCCGCCATCGTACCAGTAGACCTTGACAGCCGGCCGCCAGTCGTTAGCTGGGTGGTCCCACTCAGCAGTGAGCCACTGCGGGCAGGTGTCGGGATGGAAGGGAGTGCCCTTGGCCTCGCAGGTCGTAGGAAATCGTAGGTCAAGAGCCCAGTAAGCCATGTCTATCAGGTGGCTACCCATGTCACCGACCTGTCCGCTGCCGAAGTCCCAAAAGCGGTTCCACTTCAGGCACCCGCCGATATACCCAGGATTGTACGGATGGAACGGCGACGGGCCGATCCACAGGTCCCAATTGATTCGCTCGGGCACGGGCTTGACCGCCGGCAGGTAGTTTCCTCCTTCCGGTGTGCGGCTGCACCAAACGCGAGCATCTTTCACGGTGCCGATTGCGCCGTGCCGTATCAGTTCGACCATGCGCCGGAAATTGTCCGAGGCGTGTATCTGTGTTCCCATCTGTGTTGCGAGTCTGCGTTTGTTCTTAAGGTACGTCTGGCGTACCACGCGGGCCTCGTGGACCGAGTTGGCAAGCGGCTTTTCGCAATAGACATGCATGCCGCGGTTCATCGCCCAGACATTTATGAAGGCATGTGTGTGGTCGGTCGTTGAGCAGACGACAGCGTCGATGTCCTTCTGCTCAAGGCACTTGCGCCAGTCAACGTAGGTCTTGGCCCTGGGGAACTGCTCAGCGGCTGCAGCGAGGGCCTTCTTGTCCACATCGCATAGGGCGACGATGTTCTCGCTCTTGACGCCCTTGATGTTAGCTCCCCCTCGCCCGCCACAGCCTATGATGGCGATGTTAAGCTTCTCGTTTGGCGACTGGCCGGCCTTGAGTATCCCCGACCTCAGGATCATAAATCCTGCTCCAGCCACAGAGCTTTGTTTAAGGAACGTGCGACGGTTCATCTGATGATTCATTGGTTACCTCCTTAGCTTATAGTTACAAAACTGATGGAAATTTGATGTTAGACATGGCAACAGGTTAAATCAAAAAGCGACTTGATTCAAGGATTTTTTGTTTTGAAGTAATTCCCGAGATACCAAGGCCAAGCAAGACGGCCCCTTTGGCTTAACGCAGCGATACAATCTGGCAGCGCCGTGGGGCGGGCAGGATTTTGAGCCGCCTGTTAGCTATGCCGATTCCTACAGGCTCTCTTGAGTCTCCAAAGTCCGTTCTACGTAGCAACACACGGTCTGCTAACTTCAAGCCGGAGATAACCGTTCCCGGCTGTTTAGGAACGCTAAAATTGATCGGCTCTCCTCTGGACAGGAAATCTCCGTATTGCAGGGCCTCTGCGTACACTTGATGAACCAATTGAATCTCCTTGGCTGCTTCCCGTCTTCGACACCAGAGAAAGAACGTATCAGTCCCTCTAAACAACATATGCCACAATAACTCCTGGAATTTGTCCTCACTAAATTGTTCCACTTCAGCACCGGAGTCCTTAGGCTTAATAGTGTGCCAGTGCACAAAACTAACAATAGGCACCCCAGGCTCGGTGTGCTGTCCAACATTGCTTGCCACCAGTAGCATGTTATAAAACCAGCGGTAGTCAGCATCGGTATAGTCATACCAATCAAAAATCCTGCTCCAGGTGTACACTACCGGCATGGCGAACGTATAACCGCTTTCGGGAAATTCATGATACCACTTTCGATAATTCGCCAGCCCATCGAGACGGCAGGGCTGCCCATCGACGTAGTATTCATAGTAATCATACCAATGGCGGTACCCACCGTGCGGATAAACTCCATAGTTGCCAACCAACACGTTGGCGAAATTAGATTTAATTGGTTCGGCATAAAGTTCACGCTGTAACTGGCATCTGAGCTTCCGAAGCACTTTTTGAAACTCTTCAAAATCACCGATATTACTGATGTTTTCGCGACAGCGTCGACAACGCTTTGAAGCAGCATGAGCTTCATTAAACTCAATAGGGCCGTCAATTTCCCAGTCAGCAAAAACAAAACCAACATCCAATCCTGCCTCCTTAAAAGCTTTGATGAAATACTCCAATTGCTCCTGGATGTAAGGCCGCCGGAAATCGAGCGCGAACGGGCATCCCATCTTATGTTGTTTGCCAAATGACTCGTCCCAAAACCGCATACCTTCATCGTCTATGTGGGCAGTTTTCTCATTCCCGTCGAAGAACGAATAAAGACATTTAGTAGCATTAATATTAATACGCAAATTCAACTTTTTTTGCACTTTGGCAATCATCAGTGACTGGGCCAGACTCTCTTCGCGATTCTTCGGATTCCAGGAACTAATAAGTCCAACACCTCGCTCATTGAGCTCTTTGACAAGCTCTTCTGCAGCTTGCCCGTCAAGCGAACCGGGGTCCATGGCCTGCCAGAGATAAAGCGGCAGACGCTCGCCCCGGTCAAATCTCAGGGGCTTTGTTGCATCCAATACGACCTGTATGTGAGGAGGCCATTTTACTACCGGTTCGTCTTCTTCTTTGCACAAGCCAACCATATTTCCTGCTAAAACCGCCACCACCCACGGCACGACCAACTTACATGCATTTATTTGGGACCCCATTTTGCAAAAAAATGGCAAAATGGGAACCCTTTTAAGTATCTTGCTCATGCTTAATCCATCATAATTCAATCAGTAAAGGACATCGAAAGAACGGACTAACGTCTTTCTTCCTTTTTTGTGTTCAGCCTCCACCACAATCGTATTATCTCGTGAAAGACGAACGTTCTCCATAAACAAACCCTGCGGTGATAGAGGCAATTTTCGGCCGTTGACAACGACTTTTGTTTCAGGTTCTGCCCACCCAAATACACCTATGGCACAATCATTTGCTACGGTCGTATACTCAAGAGGATTAGTCTGAACAATCAATCGGGGCGCGGTGTCCAAATCAAGGAGTTCATCAATAATCTGCCTTTTTGCTGTATACAATGCGTCCGGGTCCCTGTTGTACGCGTGTATGGTCTTAACAATCTGCGAAGCTATTTCCACCGGTCTGCGAGATGGTTCAATCATAGACAAATGCTCACCAAGTGCATCTTTGATCTTCCTTATTTTATTTTCCAGCATCCAGAGGTATTCATAATCCTGAATCCCGTTGCGCATTTGCTCCCAGCGCAGGGAATTAATTAGTCCGTTCTTTTTAGGATATACGTGCCAGCCGTCGCCGCGGTGCCTTCCAGGAGCTTCAAAAGGGTCATCCGTCCAGTGATTAAATCCCCAATGCAGATAGCCTTTTAGTCCGAAGCGATAGTTCAGCCAGTGCAGGATGCGTGATTCTATGAGAGGCACGTCTACGGTCTTGTTTGGATACGAGCCTTTCTGAAATATGCCGACGGTGTAGAACCACAATTCGCAGCCCTGATTTTGGGCTCTTTTATAAACATCGTGCCAGGTAGCGAGATAGTCTAATTTGGGAACCCATACTTCCAATCTGTCGAAGCAGTATGGTGTCTCTATGGCGTCTATTCTTCGAAGCAATGGAGCGTAACGGTGTACGTACTCTGAAGCTTTTCTCCAACTCATCACATTATGATTCGATGGCTCATCGGCAATATGAAATACTGTTTTCTCAAGCCAACCTTTTTCTCTCAAATGATTTTCGAATGCAGGTAAAAACTGCGGAAGAAACTCTTTCCCCGGAATCGTTATTACCCCGTTTGTTGATTCTTTTTGAACACGGAAATCTCTCAACACAATCTCTCTGCTCGACCAGCCTCCCTCGCCAAATCTTGCTGCAAATCCTGTCTCAAGCAAGTCCATGTGCCCGGTATTCCAAAAAATGTCCGCATGCTTGTCGAATTGTGAAAAATCAAATTCCAGTCTGCCATCGGCTTGCTGCTTGCTGGTAATCAGGTTCATACTAATCCTGAAAACATTCTGCCTGTGTTCGGTCATGTTTTGCGCGTACACTCTGAGCATCTCATAGAATTGTTCGGAATCTGACATATCAATATCGTGGAATTTCCCGAAATTTCTTGTCGTATACCATTCAGTAACCATCAAATGCCGCTCGCCAGGCAGCGTTAAGGGATAAACGGTGAGATGTAAAGGCAGAGATTTATTCCCTTTCTCTGTTTTTATAGTCACGTCTCCTTCATAATCACCGGCCTCGGCATTGCGTGGAATTCTTACCGTCAAATAGACCGCCTTGTAATAGCCTTTCTCTATAGAGACCTCTTTGTCTTCTGCTAAATAATCTGGGAATCGGGCGGGGGCAGGCCGAACTAAATCAGTCTTTCTGTACTTAGGCGTGTTTTCCGCAATCGGTATAGAACCTATAAAGTTCCATCTTATGGCACTGATCGGCAGAGAAGCAGAACGTTCAACATGCTTTAAGAGACTCACTGTGATTGTAAGGCGTCTTATGTCCTCATTGGCTTTGATAACACACTGCGCAGAAATAAATTCATTTCTTATGCCAAATATCTCTATTACTCCCTGCGGCTGGGGGCAGTTGTAACCGTCTTCAAAAACCCTCACCAAATCACTTACCGCAAAACATTCGAATGGAGCCTCTTGACCACGAACCGATATTGAGCTCAATAGTATAAAAATGACAACAACATTGAAGTACAGGCTGAACGTCTTTAACTCATTGTGCATTTTTGTCTTCCCTTAGTACAAAAATGTCCAAGCTGCTTACAAACTAACATTTCGCTTTATTTTTCACCTAATTACGCCACTTAGCTATCTTATCACCATAATACTCCAATTGGTGGCTGTATTTCAATCCATTTTATGTACATTTAAGCGTTGATGTTCCAGCTTCTCTTCTCTTATTCACCATCCGCCCTTAAGTCGAGGGGACATCACAAATTCTCTGGGTTGCAAAAAAGGCCCAACTAAATTGAAAAAAAACAAAGAAAATTTTAAATTTTTTAACTTTAAAGAAAATTTTTTTAGCAGTGATATATTTCATTATCGGGGTTAAAGGGGGGAAGTTATTTAGCATGGGGCAAAACAGCAAAAGTGCCAAGTAGAAGGTCAGGGTGAGCTACGGAAGAGTGAGAAGATTTCAGAGTTTTGAGTTTTTTGCCTGTGCTAAACCATGTTGTATTGCCTGAGTTGGGAACAATCGATAAAGGCTCAAGATTAAGAACGAAACCTGCCGATGCAATGTTTTAGATTCGATAGTGGCTCTGGAAAATGACCAATCCGGCCATATTAGTTTTAACTTGCGTTGTCCATCTTGAGAGTATCGCACACAAGTCAGAGCGAAACGCGGGCACAGCAGGCCAAGAGCTAAAAATGTAAAGGAAAGAGCTGCACTCGATTCAACGTTGCCCCTGCGAAGCAGAAGGCGAGTATTTCAAACATAACCAAAAAAATGAAAATTACGGGAATAGCTCGCCCCTGCTAGTGCAGGGGCTTCTTTTTGAATGTATTTCTCCCTCACCATCACCTTGCCTATGAACAGCGGTGACAGTAACAGGGTGGTCTCTGTGACAGCTATTCTAACGTTCCATAAGTAGCTCTACTCTTTCGTCGTCCTTGTGGATAACCTGAGTGACCCGTCTGCCAGTGTCTTGCCCAAAATGTTCGAAAGCGGCAATTAGCATATAATTGATTACTTCTCTTAGATCAGGACTCGGCCCCGTGCTTGTAACCTCGCCTATCCACGAAGGCTCGACCCTATGTAGATCCCGGTAAGCATTACGATCAACCAATTTTAATACGAGCCACCTGGTGTAGATCAACTCACTATATGGCACATACCTGCCATAGTAGGGTGCATGAATGGTTGAATACTCACCATGGATAGTCGGATGATAGATTGGTATGGCATCGGTCAAAATTCGCCCCGAATCAATTCCATACTCAAAGAGAAGGTAGTAACTTGCCTGGTGCGTCCCGATGGTGTATCCTTTTGCAGTTAACAGTTTTTGAATTTTGACCGCGATTTCTTTTTCAAGAAAGGGATTTGTAGCATTACTATCGGTCACTACGTATATTGATGAAAGTTGGGGGATTTGTAAGGTTTCACCAGTGGATGAGTAGCCGTTGATCCCGACATTATAAGAGGCCGCACATCCTAAGGCCAGAACGACGAATGGTAATGAGAAGAACCTTACCTTCATTCCTGAGTCCTCCATTCAAGAATCTGAATCTTAGTTGCTTGGTTAATGACCCATGATACCAATAAACCTAATATACGTCCATAACCTTTTCCCCTTACGCTTGCCCCACCGAAGCCAAGCGGGCAGGCGTGGCTGATGCAAGGTTTGGCTAAGAAATGTCCCAAAGAAAACCATGAAATAACTTGCACCGTGCGGCAATTCGAGTTAATGTGTTGTGTTTGAAGCTTAGTAGCGAGATGAGCGCAGTTTCTTTAGAAATTGTCGGTAAAGGAGAAATGTTATGTATAATCGCTGTTCATTAAGGCGTGCAATAGCGGGTTTCACGGTCCTAAGTCTTGGCTTGGTCTGCTTGTGTCCAACACATATGGCCGCTGCCAGTGGGTCTGGCGGTCTGAAGTTTTCCAAGCGGTGTCTGATGGTCAGCCCGAATGAGGGTTGTGCCGTTGCTGACGTGAATCGCGACGGTAAGCTCGACATCATCGCCGGAACGCACTGGTATGCGGCACCAGATTTCATTCCGCGGCCGATTCGCGACATCCCCCAGGTATCGCTCGGGTTCGGCAGCAAGGGATTCTTTGCCAACAACGGTGACCATGTTTACGATGTCGACGGCGACGGGTGGCCGGACGTGATCTCCGGCGGCTGGACCGAGTCGGAACTCTACTGGTACAAGAACCCGGGCAAGGATGGGCTCGAAAAAGGCTGGAAATGGGAACCTCACCTGCTGGTCAACGCACGCGCCGAGAATGAGGCCTTTAAGCTGCGAGACCTGGACGGCGACGGGGTACCGGAAATCGTGGTCTTCTGCTGGGTTAGAAAAGCTCCGTTGGTGGCCTGGAAGCTGGGCAAAACTGCGGACGGCCGACCGACGGTAAGCCGAATTCTGCTCGGAGAAAACGGCTGTGGGCACGGTTATGCCTTCGGCGACATCAATGGCGACGGCCGAGAAGATGTTCTCTGTGGAGTCGGCTGGTATGAGCACCCGGCAGGTGAAGCGTTTGCCAGGCCGTGGAGATTCCATCCCGAGACCGCCTTGCGAACCGCCAGCTCCCCGTTCTTGGTTGTAGACGTCAACGGTGACGGTCGCAACGACCTCATCTGGGGCAGGGGACACGACTACGGCGTGTACTGGTGGGAACAAGGCCAGCCGGAACGTAACGGTACCACAACCTGGAAAGAACATCTCATCGACGACTCGTGGTCCCAGGCACACAGCATGGCTTGGGCCGACCTGGATGGCGACGGCAAGGGTGAACTGGTGACCGGCAAGCGCGTCCGCGGCCACGGCGGCCGTGATCCCGGTGCGCAGGAACCAGCATGCCTCTTTTACTATAACTGGGACAGCGCCGCCCGAAGGTTCGTTCGTCATACGATCAGTCCGCCCGGCGCGGGCGTCGGCACTGGTATGCAGATCTGCACGGCCGACCTGAACGGTGACGGCCACAAGGACATCGCAGTGAGCGGCAAGACCGGCACGTGGCTATTGATGAACGAAGGTACGAAGAAGTAAGAAGCCATCTGGTAACAGTCTGAAAACGCCAAGATGGTTCCACCGAAAAACTCTCGATTGTTCTACCCTCGTGAAAGATTGAGCATGTAGGCCCTCTGTATCAATCCAGTCTACTCGGACAGCCAGCACTTTAGCAACATTACCTGCTTTATGGAACGACGGTTGTCAGGTTATCATATGCAGTTATTTTGTTGTTCTTCTACTTTTTTATCAATACCTCCGGGTGCAGACTGTCTCCACGATGAGTCATTCCACCGATGGTGATTGGCCTTTGAGTGAATGAATCGCCAGGAGATGGAGTACACTCATATGAACATTGATAAATTATTCACGTATAGAGCTATACTTTTGCGGTCGATAATAATCTTTGGGAAAAAAATGAAGGCACAGAAAGTAACGAAGTTCGCTTTTCGGATGTGGAAAGAGTGGCGAATCACCATTCTTTTCATTATCTTTGTGGTGGTACCGGTGAAATCAAGCTTAGCAGATTGGAACTGGGTTCCGACCGGTTCCATGAATCCTACAGTTCTGGAGGGTGACCTGGTCTATGTAGACAAGATAGCATATGATTTAAGATTTCCCCTTACCCTGCATCGGCTCGCAAAATGGTCGGACCCCCAACGAGGAGATGTAGTAATCTGCTTCTCACCGGATGATGGAAGCCGATTAGTCAAAAGAGTAATCGGACTGCCAGGTGATACGATAGAAATGAGGGACAACGTACTTATCATAAATGGCCAAACAATAGCCTATACAGAAATCCAACCAAAATACACGGAGTACCTATCACGCCAACTGAGAGGAAGGTCCATATTAGCGATGGAAGATCTGGATGGGTCTGCTCACCCGGTAATGAGTGTTCCTTCAATCGGGGCAGTGCGTAGCTTCGGACCAATTACAGTACCGCAGGGCGACTATTTCGTTATGGGTGACAACAGGGATATCAGCAAGGATTCAAGGTCCTTCGGGTTCGTTGAAAGAAAACTAATAGTGGGAAAAGCAAAGGGAGTAATCGGGTCCTTCGACATTACCGACAAGTATCAGCCCAGATTTAATAGGTTCTTTTCCGCTTTGAAATGACCACGGTTTCTACGCAAGCCGAGGACGAAGAGGCAATAATCTGTTTTATTAACTACTGACCTTTGTTTGTTCTGCGCAGCTTCCCGGTCCTTTTGTCCCATTGGACACTGCGGAGCTCCAAACGGTGGTCGCCATGGCAATCAGTACAAATGATGGTCTCCGGACGCGTTTTGTCCGGGTAACGCTGCAGCCAGCCGACTACGACTTTTTCAGGGGGGACATCGTGCGTAATGTGGCATTTCTGGCACGACCTATCGATTTTGTCCGTCGGGTACATGATATCCGGCGGAGTAGTATTGTTCTCGTCATTACGGTGCGCGTACGATTTCCCGTGACATGTCACACAGCCGATGTTAGCCTCGGCATGCTTGCCGGCCAATGGTTCGGCCCTGTAGTTTGCGTGGCAAACGAAGCAAGCGGCGTTCTCAGGGGCCCCCTCGGCAACTGCGCCGGCAGTTGTAGTGGCGGAAGACTTTTCAGTTTCGCCGGATTCATCCAGAAGCAACGGCGCATCCTTATCAACCACCAGCGGGGTCAGACCCTCCGGTTCTTTGTTTCGGCCAGTAGTGACAGAAGCCGGTCTGGTTACGCCAGGTTTAGAATCACTCGCAGGAGCGCAGCCCAGTAATGCTGCACCGACTACACCCGTTAATCCAGCCAAGAATAAGAAGAGACGATAATTCATGTCAGTTTCACAACCAATAGGTGATCTTCGAGACTGTCAAGCTCAGCCAGTGCAGCATTTTCTCATTCAGCCGTATGCCCAATGTACCTGCGACAAACACCGGTTCACTACACGTATTCCCAGTTTTTCAGCCACTGGTAGCTGCTGGGTAAATTAGCCCACGCCCGGTCCATTGCCTGATCCAACTCAGCCTTTTCCTGAAGGTCCAGATCGCGGCGCTCCTTAACGGCCAATGCCACATTGTCCACCTGCTGGACGCTGATGAGACCGGGAATCGGCGCTGTGATTGCCGGATTGCAGAGGATGTAACGGATGGCCAGACGCGCGATACGATTGTCCCACTCAAAATATGGGCTATTCGGTGAACTATCACCCCTAAACACAGAGTTGCTGGCAAAGGGTTTGATGCCGAACCAGCCGACGTCATTCTTTTTAATGGTCGCCCACAGTCCAGATTCGTCGGTGACAATTTTCGTTTTCGCTGTATAGGGTGTCAAGATAACGTCCATCTGGTCAGGGTACGTCTCAATTACCTTTTTCAGATGGGGCCTGTCGTGGGATGAGATACCTGTGAATCGGGCGAGGCCGGTCTTTTTGGCCCAATCCAGGGCCGCGACCGCTTCTTCAACCTCGGCCTCGCTGTGCTGGCTGCTATCGACTAACAGACTGATTCGCCACAGGTCAACGTAGTCCAAACCGGCCTCTTTCATGCCCATTTCGAGGCCCTGCTGCAGCTTCTCGTGCGAGCGCCACTCTTTGAAGCGGCTTTCCCAGATGTGCCAGGAATAGCCAAAGTACATCTTGTCACGGCGGCCCTTCAGTGCCTTGCTGTAAGCGAGTATCTCTTCGCGGCAGCAGGCGTCCACATAGTTGATGCCTCGCTCGATGCAGCGAGTGACCACATCGTGGCGGTTCTTCTGGAAATCCCGCCGATTGATGTCAGACGTCATCCATCCTTTGGATTCGGCACCGCCTATTATCTTTACGAGTCGCTTCCAGTGACCGCCCAAGCACACGGCCGAAACGATTAGGCCAGTTCTGCCGCAGCGGCGGTATTCCATGTCGGGGTTATAGTTGAGGATCCTGCTGGTATCGACTTTGGCTCCCGCTTCGGCATGGGCGCTCCTGCCGGCCCCCACTCCGGCAGCAAGGGCAGCAGCAACAACCGTGCTATCACGAATGAATTGACGACGCGTGAGCTTCTCAGCCATGGCATCTACCTCCTGAGTTCTTGGGTTGATACTGGTATGTTGCCTCAATCATTGCAGGCGCTTCCCATATATAACGCTTAGCCACGCGGCCAAGTCCTCAGTTTGCCTAAGAATAGCATATCTATCTTCAAATTGCAACCTTCCGGAATATATACGTCTGCCCCCTCAATCATTGAGACAGTAATGTAGCTGACCAACCATTGCAACCTGTGCATGCCTTCTTTATAATGGTGGTGCACGCTATAATGACGTAAATACTCACATAAAATATGAGAGGGATAGAATCATGCGATATTGGTACCTGGCGGTTTTGGCATCCGTAATGACATTCGGGGGCGAATCGACGGCACAAGGCCAGGCGTACAGCCCACCCGACCGCGGCCAACCCGGCGATGAAATGATTCAGAAATATCTGAGATACGAGACGCAGAAGATTCATGACTGCTTCTTGCGGGACGTTGAATCGGCCGAAGACTGGCAGGAGCTTCGCCCTAAGTATAAGCAGGAGTACTTCTACATGTTAGGGCTTTGGCCGCTGCCGCCCAAGACGCCGCTCAAAGCCACCATTACCGGCACGCTTAGGGGCGACGGATACGTGGTCGACATGCTCAGCTATCAGAGTCGGCCGAGATTGTACGTCACCGCTAACCTCTACCGGCCAACCAACGTCAAAGAAGGTGAGCGTCTGCCGGCTGTGCTGTACGTCTGTGGGCACTCGCGGCGGGGCCGAAACGGCAACAAAACCGCTTTCCAGTCGCACGGAATCTGGTTTGCGCGGCACGGATACATCTGCCTAATGCTCGACACGCTGCAACTCGGTGAGATCGCGGCCATCCACCACGGGACCTACCGCGAAGGTCGCTGGTGGTGGCACTCGCGGGGCTATACTCCCGCCGGTGTTGAGTGTCTCAACGGCATGCGAGGCATCGACTACCTCATTAGCAGGACAGACGTCGATCCCAAGCGGATTGCGGTGACCGGAATCAGCGGCGGGGGCGCGGCCACCTTTTGGATTGCAGCGGCCGATGAACGCGTCAAGGTCGCCGTGCCGGTCAGTGGGATGGCGGATCTGCCGTCCTATATCCCCAACCGGGTCATCAACGGGCATTGTGATTGCATGTTTCTGTATAACACGTTCCAATGGCCATGGACCCGCATCGCTGCGCTGGTGTCACCTCGGCCGCTGTTGTTCGTCAACAGCGATCACGACCGCATTTTTCCGATGGATGCCAACCAGCGGGTAATCAACCGGCTGGAGCAAGTCTACAGCCTATACGGAGCAGGCGACTTTGTTGACAGCGTCGTCAGCATCGGTGGTCATGCCTATCGGCAGGATATCCGCCAGGCGGCCTATCGTTTTATAAACATGCACCTGAAAAACGATGCGGGCGTTGTCAACGATAGCGAGGCTGACCTTGTGACGGGCCCTCGCAATAATCAGCGGCATCCGATTGACCCAAATAGACTTCGCGTGTTTCCTATAGATTGCGATATTCCCGAAGATGAACTAAACACGACCATCGATGAGCATTTCGTGCCTGCTGCGCGAGTAGAGCTGCCGCAAAAAGGTGAGTATGAAACCTGGAAAGCGGCGATTCTGGCTGAACTCCGCCGTGTTACATTTCGATATTTTCCTGAGCGTATTCCGCCGGCGAGGTTGCTTGAACAGGTCCAGCCGAATGATGCACGGCTTGCGACAGAGCCCGGCCTCGAAGTCTTCTTGCAATATGTTACGGCCTTCAAATCAACAAAGGATGTCAAACGTGTTCTGATGATTGTACGAGACCCTAATTCAACTGATTGCGTCTCAGACTGGGTACGCCGTGTGTACAAAAGTGGCGACCACGTATATTTATGCGCCCCACGCGGTGTTGACCAGACACGCTGGACCCGTAAGAACCCACCCAACTATGTCGAGCGCTGTCACGTCCTGATAGGCCGGACCGTCGATACCGGGCGGGTGTGGGATATCGTTGCGGCGGCCCGCTATCTACAAGGTAAGTACAACGAGGATATTGGCCTCTACGTGCTTGGCGAAGGAGCTGCCGGTATCCTGGCGGCCTACGCTGCCTTGTGGGAGCCGGAGATTGTCGGTGTGCTGTTGAAAAAACCGCCACTATCTCACATGGATGCCGAAGCACCGCAGTTTCTCAATGTTTTAAGAGTATGCGATGTTCCAGACGTTTTGGGAATGCTTGCTCCGCGTGCGTTAACCATTTACGATAATCACAGTGAACTGCTAAAGAAAGTCACTAAAATCTATACTGCTGCGGGGGCCTCAACGAAGTTCGTTCACAAGCCAGATAAAGCGGACTAAATGAGATAGTAACGCTGGTGGAAAGAAACCCACCCCCACAGAAAAAAATCATAAAAATATTTGATTTTGCTCGAACTAATTAATACTATGTGAATATATAATCATATAGTAACTTAGCTTAGGAGTTGAAAAATGTTAAATAAAAGCGAGCAATTATTGTTCGAAAAGCAGGCGGAAGTCGCAAAGGCGATTGCGCATCCGTTGAGGATAGCGATTGTAAATTTTCTTAAAGACGGCGAGCAATGCGTCTGTGACATTGCGGAGCATATTGGCTCGGAAAGGTCGAATGTTTCACGGCATCTTTCGGTAATGGTAAACGCAGGCTTGTTAGAGTATCACAAAGAGGGGCTCAAGGTCATTTACAAGCTGAAATGCGCCTGTATCGTGGATTTCTTTTCGTGTGTAAGTCGGGTTTTGAAACAGCAGGCCAAGGACAATGAAAGGCTGCTTAAGGCTCTGTAGTTCGGGCAAGCTTCTTTGGGGTGTTTAGAACAGAACCATCATGAGTAAAGAATGGAAGATATTTGCCGCACTGATTACAATTTTTGTCGTTGCTTATGCACTGCCTTTAAGTAATCCCAGGATTCAGGAGGCAATTCAGGAGGCGTTCCGGCTTCTTCAGTGGTATGCTCGGAATCACACGTTGGCCTGTGTTGTGCCCGCTTTGTTTATTGCGGGAGCTATCATTACCTTTTTGTCCCAGAGCTCAGTAATGCACTATCTGGGGCCAAAATCTAATCCAGTTGTAGCATACGCCGTCGCATCAGTGGCAGGTTGTGTTTTGGCGGTTTGCTCATGTAGCGTGCTACCGATGTTTGCGGGTATATACCATCTTGGTGCCGGTTTGGGGCCTGCGACGGCCTTTTTGTATTCCGGGCCGGGGATAAATGTCCTCGCCATATTTTTGAGCGCCCGTGTTCTGGGTTTTTCAATCGGAGCGGGCAGGTTCATAGGGGCTGTAACTTTTTCCGTGGTTATAGGATTGCTTATGGCATCGGTATTTCGCAAAGGCGAGCAGGCAAAAGCCGAGGCCGCTCTGCAAATGCCAGAGTCTGAAACACCTCATCGTCATATCAGCAAGACCGCCCTATTTCTTGTGTGCATGGTCCTGTTTCTCGTATTCAGTGACTGGTTCAATCCCGGCAACGTTATCGTAAAGACCGCCAATGGACGAGCGTTCAAGGCCGTTGTTATTCACGAGACAAAGGATGCCATACGCTTCCAGCTCGAAGAGGACCTAGGTGATGATAAAACTGGGGACAAGATAGAATTGCAGAAGACCGAGATAGCTGATATGCGGGAGCAGAAGACCTGGGTTATAGCTGTTCATCACGTAAAATGGTTTCTGGCTGGCCTGATGGGGCTGCTTGTGGGATTGATGGCCTGGCGGTGGTTCGAGCGGGATGAAATTCGCGAATGGATGCATAATACGTGGGAATTTGCCAAGCTTTTAGTGCCGCTTTTATTTGGGGGTGTTTTTGTCGTCGGCTTTGTGAGTGTTCTGCTGCCGGAAAAACAGGTCGTGCAATGGGTGGGTGATAACAGTTTACGCAGTAACCTGGTCGCCAGTGTAATCGGTGCATTCTGGTATTTCGCAACTCTGACGGAGATTCCTATTACACAGGCCCTGATGAATCTGGGGATGCATAAAGGGCCGGTACTGGCGCTGCTGCTGGCCGGGCCTGCTCTATCGCTGCCAAACATTCTTGTTATTCGGAAAGTCATTGGAAACAGCAGGACAATTGTGTTTATTCTGCTCGTAGTAGTGATGTCCACGATTGTGGGGATGTTCTTCGGCGTGTTTTGGGGATAAACAAGTGCCTCAAATTAGAAAAAATGAACCGGGGCCCGGATATCCGCCGGAAGAAGGCTGTTACCTTCGGGGCAATGACTATTCACCGATTGCGGTTGTCGTTATTCTGAGATGGATGCGTGAGGAAACACCTCCGGACATCGAGAAATTGGTTCGAGTTGCTGTAGAAAGTGGTGCTGCCTTGGCAGGGACATTACAGACAGAGAATATCGGCATCGAAAAAATCATCTGCAATATCGTTTCAAATCCCAATATTCGATATCTTTTAGTATGCGGCCCGGAGTCTCCCGGGCATCTCGTGGGTGACGCGATCCTGGCGTTGGCGAAGAATGGTCTGGATGAGCGAAAGCGTATCATCGGAGCCAAGGCACCCACCCCGTACCTTTTCAATATTCCTAATGAGTTTGTGGAGCGTTTTCGCAATCAAATTACCATAATAGACCTTGTCAACGAGGGTTCGCCTGAGGTTTTACGGCAGGCCGTCTGGTCTTGTTATCAGGAAAAACCCACCTCGTTCAGACAATACGAACTTTACGATTTAGGCGCGTACCCAGAGGCACCTTTGAGCGGCAAAATTACTTGGAAAGTAACTCAGCCGTCAATGGCACCAAAGAGTAATGAGGAAAAAGCTCAGCGTGAGAAAATACAGGCATTGATGGAGCGTATTAAGAAAACGGCTGAGAAAAGAAAACATCCTGCTACTGAAACTAATACAGACGGCTCATAGAATAGATATTGAAAATGACGATGAACATACAAAAAATTAAGAGAGGAAATAGTAAAATGCTTGATGCAAATATTAAAGAGCTCATCGCGATAGGTGCTTCGGTATCCGCGAATTGTCATCCCTGTGTCAAGTATCATGTTGGTAAGGCGCGTGAGATGAAGATAGACGAGGCTGATATTCGGCAGGCTTTGGAGGCCGGGCGAATGGTCAGGAAGGGTTCTGCCGGCCAGATGGATAAGCTTATTGAGGAATTATTAAAATAAATTTCGAGGTTTTTTATTATGAGTTGGCGGGATGAGAAAATCAGAAAAACGGTCCGCGAGGGATATAGTCAGATAGCACGGGGAGGTTCGGGCTGCTGCGGCTCATCGACACCGGAGAAGCTTGCCGCGAAGATAGGTTATTTGGGCGAGGAGCTTGAGCTTTTGCCCGAAGGGGCTAACATGGGGCTGTCCTGCGGCAATCCGGCCGCTATTGCGAATCTCAAGCCCGGCCAGGTTGTTCTGGACTTAGGCAGCGGCGGGGGGTTCGATGTCTTCATCGCAGCGAAAAAGGTCGGGCAGGAGGGCAGGGTCATCGGGGTCGATATGACCGCTGAGATGGTGAGCAAGGCAAGGGCGGGCATTGCGAAATTTACGGAAAAGACAGCGCTAAAGAACGTTGAGTTTCGTCTGGGCGAGATTGAGCATCTTCCCGTGGCGGATGAGAGTGTCGATGTTGTAATCTCGAACTGTGTGCTTAATCTTTCGCCGGATAAACAGCAGGTCTGGCGGGAAATTAGCAGGATATTAAGGCTGGGCGGCAAGGCGTGTATTTCCGACCTTGCTTTGAAAAAGCCATTGCCTGAAGAACTCTTAAAGTCGGCTGCAGCGCTGGTTAGCTGTGTGGCCGGTGCGGTGCTGATAGATGAGACGATAGCGATGGCAAAAGAGGCGGGCCTGAAGGACGTTGAGGTTACTAACAAAACGTACAACATCGATGTGATGGTCGATTGTAACGACCCGATTTACAAGCAAGTGATGGAATACCTGCCGGAAGGAACGAAAATAAGCGATTATGTTGTTAGTGTTGATGTCACGGCAATTAAAAAATAACCGATAAGTAGAAGGAAATAATTTATGACAAATGACAATGCATCCCGGAAGCAGGGCAAGGGCCTGAATATATTTGAAAAGTATCTGACGGTATGGGTGGGGCTTTGTATTGTAGGCGGAATCGTTTTAGGCAAACTGGCCCCGGCAGTTGCCACCTACCTCGATAGTCTGGCGATTTATGTTAACAAGGCGCCGGTGGTTTCAATTCCGATAGCGGTTTGCCTGTTTTTTATGATGTACCCAATTATGGTGAAGATTGATTTTGCCGAGGTACTTAAAGCCGGCAAAAGCATCAGACCCGTGGGACTCACACTTTTTGTTAACTGGGCAGTCAAACCATTTACTATGTATGCGATATCGCTGTTTTTTCTCGGCACCGTCTTCTATGCTTTGATCGGGCCTGATGCGGTCGACCGTGTAAAAATGCCTTTTGGCCTTGACTTGTCTGTAGGTGCTGCTTACGGGGTCGGAACAGTTATTGAGGTCGAAGGCCTTAAAATGCTGGAAGTTCCACTTTGGAGGAGTTATTTGGCAGGCTGTATCCTCCTTGGGATAGCTCCGTGCACAGCAATGGTTCTTGTTTGGGGATATCTCGCTAAAGGAAACGATGGACATACTTTGGTGATGGTAGCAATCAACTCTCTGACTATGCTCTTTCTTTATGGCCCCTTAGGCGGATTCTTACTTGGCGTAGGCAGACTTCCCGTACCCTGGCAGGCGTTATTGTTGTCGATTGCCATATACGTTGCTTTGCCTTTGGTTGCGGGATACTTGTCACGAAAATGGATTATCGCTGCTAAGGGCCGAGACTGGTTCCAGCAGAAATTCCTGCACTTTCTCACGCCCGTTACGATAATTGCCTTGCTTATGACGTTGGTATTGCTGTTTTCGTTTAAAGGAGATGTAATTACCTCTAATCCGTTGACAATCCTCTGGATAGCGATACCTCTTTTCATTCAAACCAATCTCATTTTTTGGCTGGCTTATGGACTCTCGAAGGCCTTGAAGCTCCAATACATCGATGCAGCCCCGTCTGCGATGATAGGAGCGTCCAACCATTTCGAGGTTGCGATTGCCACTTCGACAATGCTCTTTGGTCTTTCTAGCGGTGCAGCACTTGCCACCGTCGTGGGCGTTTTAATAGAAGTCCCAGTGATGCTAATGTTGGTGCGTATATGCCTAAAAACCCAAAACTGGTTTCAGACAATTTCAACAGAAACAAATTTATTTGCAAAGGATGGATTATGAAAAAAATACAGATTCTCGGCACGGGTTGTCCAAAGTGTAAGAAGTTAGCTGAAAATGCCGAGGCTGCTGCTAAAGATTTGGGCATCGAATACTCGCTGGAAAAGGTGATAGAGATAAACGAAATTATGAAATTTGGAGTAATGATAACACCGGCACTTGTGGTGGACGAAGATGTCAAGGCAGTCGGCAAGGTGCCACCGCCGGATGAAATCAAAAAGATGCTGATGTAAGGAGAAAATTATGTGTGCAGAAAAATCAGATGTCTGCAGCAGTGGCGGACCAAAATTGATATTTGCCTGCTCGGGAGCAGCGGATGTCGGGGAAATTGCCGACCGGGCGGCAAGGCAGTTGACAAGCGAAGGTGTAGGTAAAATGTTCTGTGTAACCGGCGTCGGAGGTTGCGTGGACGGCATTATGAAGAAAACAGAATCAGCCTCGAAGATACTGGCCATTGATGGTTGCGAATTAGAGTGTGTGAAGAACTGCCTCCAAAACGCAGGGTTCACGGAGTTCGAACACCTACGCATAAGTGATATGGGTATGGAAAAAGGCAAGACAACTGTTACAGATGAAAACATTGCAACAGTCGCCGAAAGTGGAGCTGCCCTATTGAGTTAAACCGTTGTTGTGGCAGGTCGCAAACAAACTAATATTGCGAAAGGAGAGTGTTTCACATATGAACAAGGCTGGAAAGATAGTAATTGTTGTAGTTTTGATTGCTTTAGCGGCTATTGTGATTTCTCTTAAGCAGAGAAATATGGCAAACTCCGGAGCAGCTGTTGGAGAGCGGCCGAGCGACAGTGTAGTGGATTCCAAGGCTGAAAAACAAGGAAGCGTTAAAAGTGAAACTTCAAAAAAACTGCCACGACTTGTTGATCTCGGAGCAGATAAATGCATTCCTTGTAAAATGATGGCCCCTATCCTGGAAGAGCTGAAGAAAGAATATGCCGGAATTTTCAACGTGGAATTTATCGATGTCTGGAAAAATCCCGACGCCGCCCAGCAATACGGCATCAGAGTTATTCCCACACAGATATTTTTTAATTCGTCCGGCAAAGAGCTGTTTCGCCACGAAGGATTCTTTTCCAAGGAAGACATTCTGGCTAAATGGAAACAGTTCGGCGTCGAACTTACAAAAACACAATGATGCAGCAGCTCTTTACAACCTTAACGCGGGCGGTGGAAGGCACTGCCCTGATCGCCTTTTGTGCTGCTTTTGTATGGGGTGTTCTTAGCATACTGTTGAGTCCATGCCATTTGGCGAGTATTCCTCTGATCGTCGGCTTTATAGACGAACAGGGCAGAATATCTACTAAACGCGCCTTTCTAATCTCGGCACTTTTTGCGGTGGGTATCTTGATAACCATTGCGGCTATCGGTGCAATTACCGCAGCTGCCGGGCGAATGATGGGAGACGTCGGCAAGTATGGTAATTACTTCGTGGCGATAATCTTCTTTGTCGTCGGACTGCACCTGCTGGGCGTTATCCCCATACCGTGGACCGGCCCCGGTCAGGTGGGTATAAGACGCAAAGGAATGCTGGCGGCGTTTATCCTGGGTCTGGTCTTCGGTATCGCCTTGGGGCCCTGTACCTTTGCTTATATGGCCCCGATGCTCGGCGTGACGTTCAAGCTGGCTTCGACGAATCTGTTATATGGTGTTTTATTGCTTCTGATTTACGGCATTGGACATTGCTCCGTAATCGTTTTCGCAGGGACATGCACAGAGCTTGTTCAGCGGTATATGAACTGGAACGAGAAGTCCAAAGGCACGGTGATAGTCAAGAGGGTTTGCGGTGTTTTGGTTTTGCTTGGTGGAATTTACCTGATCTACTTGGCCTGATAAGAGAAATATGTAGTAATCCTTGATATCACAGCTTATAAAGCAAATAGACGTTTTTAATACACAGAGGTTCGAAATGATTGATTCAAAAATAAAGGAGCTGATTGCTGTTGGAGCTTCGGTTTCAGCAAACTGTCACCCATGCGTAAAGTATCACGTTGGCAAAGCTCGCGAAATGAAAATTGATGAAAAGGAAATTCAGCAGGCTATTGACGCAGGAAAAATGGTCAGAAAAGGTGCTGCCGGCCAAATGGATGAGCTTATTTCGGAAATAACTGAATAATCTCAAAAATACTCTTACGTAAAGTCCCGAAAAAAGTAAAATTAAGGAAACAGGAGTTGAAATCGTTCTCTAATTCATAGCTGGATTTGTCTCATTTCTGCTGACGACATAGAGGATTTTATGTATTTCTTTGAAGTCATGGATAACGCGGGCAACGGAAAGATGTATCCGGATTTAGAAGAAGAAGCGCCTTACATCGTGGTCAAGCCTACTTAGGGCAACCGCATCGGGTTGCCCCTACATTCAAAAGGAGATGAACAAATGATAGATCGAAGAAGGTTCATGATAACGGTCGGCGGCGTTATGGCTGCAAGCAGTCTGCTGGAACGGCCCCGAATTCTTCATGCAGTTCCACGAGCAAGAACTGAATTGGGGAAGGTAAAAATCCGGGATGTGAAAACCGCTTCGGTAAAGATAAAATATGATGTGCACCTGGTAAAGGTTACCACCGATTCCGGCCTTTATGGTCTGGGTGAAGCCTACAACCGTGCCGGGATTATAAGTCACATCCACACAATCAAGAGACAAATCATCGGCCAGGACCCTTTACAGGTCGATTACCTGTGGCACAAGATGACTGATGCCGGTGTTGGACAGGGCTCGCGGTCCGGTTCACTTTCCGGCGCAATCTCAGGGATTGAGACGGCGTTGTGGGACCTCGCCGGCAAGATTCTTAATGTGCCCGTTTATGTCCTTTTAGGCGGGAAGTTTCGCGACAAAATATTGATTTATCATGATACCGGCTCGCCCAATACCATCGACCCAAAGCCCTGGGTTGAAGAGGCGCAGCGTTCAAAAGCATATGGCTTCAAGGCGATGAAGTTCGATTTGAACCGGTTTCGTGGCGAGAGATGGAACCGCACGCTTTCATCGCGGGATATGAAGGCATGGGTGAAGATACTGGAGGCGATTCGCGCAGAACTGGGAACCGATTTCCCGCTGGGTGTTGATTTCCACTGGGCGTTCAACACGCGGGAGGCGATGCGTTTTGTTCAGAGGGTCGAGCATCTCAATCTGTGGTTCCTCGAAGACCCGATGCCCCCGGAAAACGCCGATGCCTTTGCACGGCTGACCGCCGTTAGCAAGGTCCCGATTGCCACGGGTGAGAATCTTTTCACCCGGCAGAGTTTCCGGCCATTCATCGAGAAGCAAGCATGTGACATTATTCAGCCGGATGCCCAGAAATGTGGAGGACTGCTTGAGATGAAAAAAATCGCCGACTGGGCCGACCTGTACTATATCAACATGCTCTGCCATAACATGTGCACACCCGTAGGCACTATCGCTTCGGGGCACGCATGCATGTCCATCCGCTCGTTTATCGCCCTTGAGTCTGACAGTGTGGAGTTACCCCATTGGCAGGACATCATAAAGCGCGATGGCCCCATCTACAAAGACGGATACCTGGAGATTCCTAACAAACCCGGGTTGGGAGTGGAACTGAACGAGGATGTGTGCCGCAGGCACCTGGTAGAGGATTCCGGATTCTTTGACTGAGCCGGGGTCTCAGCAGTTATTATATTAGCTATGTGGCAACAATGTGTTTCAAATTACTAAAATAATGGAGGAAGTCAGGATGTACATAAAAGATGACAACAGAGAAAGTAAACTTGTAAAATCGCACAAAGGCAAGACAGGCGGCGCGTTCGTAGGCAATACTCTACGGCTCGTTATTGTTGCTGTGGTGTTGCCGCTCGTAGTCAGCGCCGTGTCCGATGCGGCACAATGGGCGTCACACGGCAGCAGGTTTTTCTCAGAGATAGCCGGGAGTATTTACGCCTGGGACATCGCGGACGAGGGGGTCGAGCGCATTTTGGACAATCTCCAGGAGATGACCGGGTGCAATTCCGTCTATCTTATCGGCATTATGCATCACGAGAAGCGGCCCCTTACTGATTTCTTTTATCCGCATAATCCCGTTAGAAAAACGTACTTTCCGGAAGATAGCTGTGCTTATTTCCGGCCCGATCCGAAGTTCTATGGGCGCATAAAGCCGCGGACCACGAAAAGAGATTTCCTCAAGGACACCGATTGGCTTAAAGTGCTGATTGATTCAGCGCGCAAACGCGGCATGAAAACCGGCGTTGAGCTTTCCCACACGCTTATCGACTCCGAGCGAGCCAAGAACGAGTTTTCCGATTGCATACAACGCGACATCTACGGCAGGCGGCTTGGTAAACTGCTCTGTTTCAACAACCCCGACGTGCAGGATTATGTCACTGGCCTCTTTGCAGATCTGGCCACTAACTACGACGTGGACTATATCCAGACTTGTCTGGTTCCCTACGACGATGGTCGTTCCTCATCGCAGGAAGCCGCCTCTGTTTTGGGAATCACGCTCGGCGGCTGCTTCTGTGATTCGTGCAAAAAGGCTGCAAAAACAACAGGAATAGACTTAGATAAGATTCAAGCAGCACTGCGTCCGGTCGCTGACAGCATCGCCCATCCCACCCTCGAACAGGCACATGAAATGGCCCTGCTTAGAGCCAGCAACACCGGACCTGTGACCGTATTGGTGGAGAACCCGGAGCTTTTCCAATGGCTGCTGTTTCGCCGTGATTCGCTTACACGCTTTTACAAACGCATACACGACCGCATACACTCTATCAAACCCGACATCGATCTGCGCCTCAACGTCTACGTTTACTCCAATCTTGAACGCCGGGGTCTGGACCTGCGCGCGTTGAAACCGTATCTCGATTCAATCCGGTCAAGCAATTATTACGAACAGAGCGGTGACATCAGCCGCATCGAGGATAAGCGGCGGTGGCTGTTGGCTGTCCGGCGTGCGGTAGGCGACGATATGTACTTCCTTTCCGCCATCGGGGTACGCCCCAAGGCCACACCTCAGATTATCCGGCAGGGAGTTGTCGTCTCTGCTCAGTGCGGTGTCGACGGTATCACTATGGGGCACTATGACGGGGCCCCATTCTCTAACCTGCGGGCTATCAAGGAAGGAATGAAACTCGCTGACGTGGAAATATTGCATGGTTGGAATAGAAAGCGCAAGCGTTGACGTGATTTATGAAAATATAAAACTCGAGCCAACTGATTGTAACTGCGTAGCGTAAAAGATACAGCAGGCAAACCAACAGGAAACAGATATTGAGGTGGAAAGGTGTCATTAACGAAAAGGAGCAACAAATGATGACAAATGAAAGCACAGTTGATCGTAGAAGATTTCTCACGGCAGCCGGTGCGGCCGTGGCCGGTGCAGGCGTTGTGGGTACGCTAACGCGTCCAGCTTCTGCTCAAAGTTCCCTCCGTAAGGAGTCCATAGGACTGACAATCCGCAAGCAGGCCAACATTCCATACAAACCGGATGTGTTGGTGGTAGGTGGCGGTCCGGCTGGTATCGGAGCAGCATTGGGCGCAGCCTGGAAGGGGGCCCAGACCTTGCTGATTGAGCACCATGGCTTTTTCGGTGGAGTTGCTTCCTGGTGCTTAGGGATGCCTATCAACCAGATGCGTCCGGGCAGCAAACCGCGGTCGAAAGTGCATGAGCTGGTCCTTGAGAAGCTCCGAGCCTACGGCGACCAGGCCGTCAGAGTCGGTCAGCACCAGTTATGGTGCAACGTTGATTACCTGAAGGTCGCGGTACTCGACGCACTGGACCAGGTGGGCTGCAAATACTTGGTCCACACGCGAGCTATTGACGCGGTGGTGGAGGGCGGCCGTATTACGGGCGTAGTAGTGGCGACCAAGCGAGGCCCGGCCGTCATCCGTGCCAAGGCGGTGGTTGACTGTACGGGCGATGCGGATGTGGCTTATTATGCCGGTGCCGAGACGATGAAGGAAGTCGGCTCCCTGTCTCCAATTACACTGTGCCTTAACCTGACCAATGTTACCAGAGAACAGGTTCGCAAGGCAAATATAAGGGACATTGCCCGCAGAGCAAAGAAGAAATACCCCCTCATTCCGGATGGATGGAGTATAGGCAAGGTCTCAAACAGCCACAGCTTCTATATTAATCACGCCGGGACAAGGGACCTGGACCAGTTCGACGCTACGAACCCGGTGGAGCGCACACAAGCCGAGTGTCAGAGTCGACGACAGGTTCTCCAGATGACGCTGGCCATGCGCGAGTTCGGGGGCGAGGAACTTAAAGACATCGAATTAATCGGAACCGGCACACAAATCGGTGTTCGTGAGACACGTCGGGTTAAGGGAACATATGTTCTGACAGAAACCGATGCGTTGACCGGACGAAAATTCGAAGATGTAATCGCCTGGCGAAGCGGCTTTCTCGACATCGGTTTCGTCCGACTCTCCAAAATGAAGATCCACGATGTTCCATACCGCGCGATCCTCCCGGAAAAGTTGGACGGCCTCCTGATGGCGGGGCGGTGTATTTCGGCAACTCATGTGGCCGCTTCGGCGGGTAAGAGTATGGGTAACTGCGTTGCGACCGGTCACGCGGCCGGGCTGGCGGCGGCTATGTCCGCAAAGAAAGGGTGTCTGCCTCGTGAGTTGAAAGTCAGCCAGCTACAGGACGCATTGCGAGCAGATGGCGTGGATTTGACCCGTGGCGG
>CAYGBH010000003.1:0-39866 GCA_964348055.1 uncultured Pirellulales bacterium | reverse complement strand
CATTTGTTTTCACCACAGCGAGCACAAAACGCCCGAGTTCTTTAACGTTGTTAAAAGACTCAATGACAATAGGGGCTTTCGTTTTGATTACAACTTGGCCAGCTTCAAGGTTATTGAGAATGTCGGCGTCTTGCGGGAGCTAACATCTCGATTGAGGACCTCTTCATTTTTGGCAACGATTATCTGCTATCCGGCATGTTGTAGGACGTAAATCCTTCCAGACCCCGTCCCCGTTGGTTGAAGTCGAACATTTTCGTAAGAAGCAAACAGAGCAAAAATGGCCTCAACCTTTTCAAGCGTCCCGCCCTCATTCATAGGCTAAAAAGGAACAATCAGTCAGTTTGTCTATCAATAAAAAGCTCTCACGAAATTCGAGCCTGACTTTTTCGGATGCCTTCTAATAAAAAGGCAGCAAATGTTGATATCACTAGCGATATTGCAAATACAATACCACTTTTGTTTACGATTCTCTTGGCGACTGGACGCATATCCGGTCTTTCCATAATAGGCTTGCTTACCGCAATTCTGTTTTCTATTCTTTTGATAAGGGAGCTTAAATAGCCCCTCAATTCATCCTTGTCTTTATGATTTTCAATTGATTGAATCAGAAATGAGCGATATTGTTGAATTGTATAGTAAGATGGGGAGTTATTTTCCAATTCAATAACAAGGTTTTCGTTTAATGCCAACAAATCCCTATAGTAGTTATATTTCTCCTCATCCGATGTGATCTCTCCTTCAAGCTGTGCAATCCTTGACTCTAAAACCTGTATTTGATATTCTATAGGTAAATATTCGGGTTTTCTACCGATGTCGAATTGCAAAGCAATGTTGCCTTCTTTTCTGTCTACAGTTTTGGTTTCTATACCTTTCAATTTCGCTAAGATTGTTTTGTCTGTCTTTAAGGCAAGATATAGATCAAATCTGCCTTCCTCGATGTCGGCCAACTTGCCTCTGCAATGTCGTACGGTGGCTTTCAGTTGCTCCTCTACCAAATACAAAGGGATTACAGCTTCAAGATTATCTCTTACCACTGAGGCTATTATAAGGAGATCATTTTTAGATCGGCCAACTATAGTCATATTGAACAATTGAGCTTTTAATTGTCTCATCTGTTCTATCTGAACGGGGTCTGTTACGGGTGCTTTAGAAAGGTCCATAAATGGCGGTGAAGCTTCAAATTCCACAGATTTTTTCAAGTCTCTCATGACGCTGCTTGTTGACTCAGCATATGTATCGAGGCTATTTTCCCGCAATTTACTTATAATCTTATCCACATTTTCTGGGCTGTAGAATCTGTCGAGGAAAACTTTATAATTTTTTTCATTGAGGTTCCAATTGCTCACACCAGAGATAGTCTGGTCATTAACGTCATATACACTCTGGTCTCCAACATCATAAACATAGGTTACTTTATAGCATCTTGGTGAAAGGAAGAAAATCAACGCAACTACTAACGTTGGCAAGGCTGAGCCAAGCACAATGAAGTATTTTCGTTTCCAAACAATCCTGAAATAATCAATAAGATTGATTTCGCCTTCGTAGATATTCGTTTCTTGCTGAACATTTGTTGGACCTGGTTGGCTGTTCAAATTGTCATTTTGCGAATCCAACATATTATGATTCTCCGGATATAGCTATAAAGAAATGCATGAATGTTTTAGATGCTAAATAGTACACATTATAAAAGTGCTGTTAGTTTAAACTCCGTCCTCGTGGGTTGCAGTCTAACATTTTCGTAAGAAGCAAACGAAGCACAAATGCTGCAACCCTCAAGCATCCCATTCTCGTTCACAGGCTAACAGTAAAAATCAGTCAGTTCGTTTATCAATAAAAGGCTCTCAAGAAGCTTGGGCCTGGCTTTTTCGGATGCCTCTAATAAGAAAGATGCAAATCCTGTTAACATCAGTAACGCCGCAAACATAATCACGGTTTTCTTAATAGTACCTTTGGGAATCAGACATACCCCCCTGAAGCTTTATTGAAACTGGCGGGCCGGGCGGAGCATTGTATCGCAAGCTTTCCATGCCTTTAATCTCCTGTCAGCGTTATAAGTGGATCGGTAAATCCTCAACGCTGTGTACAAAAATGCACTATTCCTATCATTTCCCGGACTATTTTATTGGCAAACAATTCAAGTTCAGATAATACCCGCTTCGCAGTAGGTAATCAAGCGTTTTTTGGTCTCGCTCTTTACGCCGTATCGCATTACCGGGGCGTTAGTGTGATCATTGATACCCACTGTAAGTGCCCACCGCTGGCCCCCGGCTTCAGTTTTGGGCGCCGGCCCAATCAAGACGCTCTTACTTGAATCCTGTGCTAAGCTCATGGACAAGAACAACTCGAGAACGATCAATGTTCCAGCTATTCCTCTCATCATAGCAACTCAACATCCTCAAAGACACAAGCTCTCTGCCGACAAACCCTACTATAATATTATACCCCAATTTAGGATCACAGCAATAATTTTCGACACGTAACATCCTATTCGCTTTTAGTTTAACCTAAAAAAAACAGATCGATTTGCCTCATTCCTAAAGGTCTTTTCAGCCTGCCTTAGGAGAAGAAAAGTCTATCCGGGTGGTGGACGAAAATGCCCTTTGATGAAGGCGATGTTCTGCCGAGTCATTTCTTTGCACTCTTGGTGGTTTTCGTGCCGTGTTTCAAACACTAACCAGCCGTCGTAACGGATTTCGGTCAAGGCTTGAAATGCGGCAGCCCAATCAATGCGCCACGTTTCCTGCAAGATGCGGCCCTTGTTCTTGACGTGGACTGCGGCTATCCGTGCTGGTCCAAGCAGCTCAATCCCCGGAACCGCTTCCTTCGCATGCCCGTACTGATACATGTTATCAGGATCGTAGTAGACTTTGACGGAGGAATGATCGATTCTGTCCACCAAATCCCTGTTCTCTTTCGGGCTCAACGAATTTTCCAGACCCAGAATGATGCCCGCATCTTGCGCACGCGGCGCTGCATCTCTCAAGAGAGAAACCACTGGGCCGTAGGATTGCCTGTCCGCCATATCCGGGGCATTCTTTCCGAAGAACGCCACCAACATGACCCGCGCACCCAGAATCTCGGTCGCCCGAATCGAATTGAGAAGGTCCTGTCTCGAATCAGGGCCCCAGATGGCGTGATCCCAAACCCCGGCGGTACTTGGGATACTAAGCCCCCAGCGATGAGCCTCTGCTTTGTAACGACGAGCCACCGACAAATCCCGCATATTAGGACGACCACCGGTTATCTGCAATTCTACTCCTGTGATACCCGGGATATCCCGGGCCACTTTGAAGGTGTCGATGTTCGCGATCATCCTCTTCGATGGATCTTCAGGATTGCGCATACTGGCCTGCCTGATGCCGATTTTGTAAGGAAGACGCCTCTGTTGGTCTGTGTCCTGCTTCTGAGCGGAAACCACTATCGTAGAGGTGAGCATACAACCGGCCATACCAGAAGCTAATCGTTGGAGGAATTTGCGTCTTTTCATTTTGCAAGTGAGCGGTTTTAAGAAATACCCTAAGTATTCGACCGATCCCGACCCAAGAAGGCCGTCGTTCTGCAGTTCAGCGACCGGCTATGAATTTATCTCTGATTACAGGAGCTTTATACGGATATTCTTCCATCGGCATTTGGCTCCTTTAATCCACGCCTTCCCTCCATGCACCTGAAACCCGATGGCCCCTTTTCTGCCCAACTCCTGAAACATATCTTCTTTATCGTAATTCGGATGAGGGCAGCTCGTCCCGTCAAATTCCGCGATCTTTGTGTAGTTGATCCAAGTAGTGATTCGAGGGTACTTCCCGACACAGCGTATGCGAAGTGTATTCCATTCGCCGATCTTCCAGGCTGACAACCATTGCTCAGGCGTGGCACTGTAAACCAGATAATCAGGGTCCCAGGCTATCTCGCGTTCATCGGGCTTGGTGGTGAAACCAGTAAGAGTCCCTCGACGATTCAATTGCCCGAAGATGTTAAAGGGCCGAATGATCAGGCGTTTCTTACCGGTCGGAGTCTCGGTCGATACACAGCCGATATTCCCATGGTCATGGTAGTCTACATACACCTGAAAGCACTCTCCTCGAGGACTTGTTCGAAGGAAGACGCCGCTATCTACGCCCCAATCCGGGGCCAGCTCCAGCAACAGTTCAAAATCGCCATACTTATTATCGGTCATCAAAATCCCCCCGTTTCCCGAACCGGGAGGATCTTGCTCTCCAGTAATAGCCCCTTGCTCTACTTTCCAGCTGCCTCCAAAACCGTGTATAACCTTCTGGACATTCGCGTGCCATCCTTGAAGGTTTTCTCCATTAAATAAGCTGATAAAACCATTCTCATCTGCTGTTGATGTAGTTTTTCCAGCAAGAGCGGCCTGACAGAAGACGCCCAGTCCCATTCCCAAGATGCCAGCAAGAAACTGTCGACGGCTTGCGGTATCGGTGTTCATGTTTTTCCTCGATTTATATAGTTGACACTTTTTTCCCACGTGCGCTTATTTCGCAGGCATAGTACAAGACGCCTGGAATGTTCATCCACATCTCTGTATGTAGGGCCGGATATAGAACACAGCACCTGCCTCGCCAAAACAAATGTCAGCCCAGCTCGCTGACGTTCACGACAGTTTTTTCCTGAGCAGAGATAATGGCTGCCTGGCAGATCTGAATGCTTTGGCGACCGATATAACCGTCGGGATAAGGGTCGGCTTGGCCTGCCAATACTCGGGCGAAATACTTCCACTGATCGCGCGTTCCATCGTCTTTGGGCAGTTTCTTTTTCACAGGCTTTGGAAGTGGCCCCTGTTGTGGAAAACCCCTCGGTGACCCATAGTTAATGGAGAGCCACCCTCCATTCAGCTCGATGGTACCGTTGACGGCAAAGAAGTAGTTCGATCCAGTAGGACCATAGGTATAGAGATTGCCGCCGTAATTCATCAGCGCATCATTGGCATAACGGACGAGAACCCCGCCATGGTCCGTAGAGTCTCTTGACCGCAGAGCAAGATCATTCACACCCTGCAAACTCGCGACGGCTACCGGCTCACTGTCGAATATCCAGTTGTTGACGTCGATAATGTGGGCACCCATCTCGTACACTACACCACCACACTGGTCCTGGTTCATGCGCCAATATTGAACGCCGGGGGGATATTCATCCTCATCGGGTACACGCCAGTCATCCCGGTAGGAATTAATATCCGAAGACAGTATTCTCCCAACCGAGGCGTTTCGGATAGTCTCCACGGCTGTTTTGTAACCGTTGCTATGCCGCCTTTGTGTGCCGATTTGGATTGCCCTTCGAGTACGCTCGGAAACAGCGATCATCTTATTGCAATCGGCTACAGTGAGGGCCATGGGCTTCTCACAAAAGACGTGCTTTCCGGCTTCTAAGGCTGCGATTGTTCCCAGCTTATGCAAATGATTGGGCAGGACCACGGCGATAGCGTCTAAGTCTTCCTGCTGGAACATTTCTTCCATATCTACATACTTGCGCGGCTCAGGTCCCCGCCGGATCAGCTCAGCTCGCCGATTCATCTTGTGAGGGACGAGGTCACACAGGGCAGCGATTTGGATTTCAGGAACCTCGTTCAGTGCAGAGATATGGGCCTTACTTCGGTTCCCACACCCGAGAATGCCGACCTTATAAGGCCCTCCGCGCCTGGGTTTCTTGATAATCAATGGGCGATTGTCCGCCAAAACCTGCCCGCCGCTCCAAAATGTTAGTGCTGCTGCTTCGCCTGCAATCAGGCTGTCTCTTATGAATTCTCGACGCGAAACGCGTTTTGAGCTCATCTCATACCTCCTATTCTTTCTGAACAAACTTATGCTTCTGTGATCATATCTGCCACTATAAGTCCTCTGAAAGCTGTATTTATACCAGACTAATTCCCGGCTGTCAACTTTCGTACGGACCACAAGGTAACAGCGCCGCTTGCGACACATGCCACGAGCCAACCTACCGCGCAGAGGTATTCGCAAAGCAAGAGTTTGCCCAGCCCAAATAGGCAGCTTAGAGTCGTAACGTTTGAAGCCAACCAACCGATAAATGCCACCTTTAGACTATCTTGTGCACTTGTGTCTTTATGCTCGCTCATGCTGCCTGAGATGCGTTTCCAGAAAGGGCCAGATGGTCTGACTTTTTCGTAGAATTCTCTCAGTTTCTGTCTATCACAAGGTTTTGTCAACAGAGTAACTGTCACCCAGATGGTAGTAACAATGAGGAAGGATATGAACATATATTCAAAACCGTGTCGATTGAACTGGGCCTCAGAACCATAGATTCCCCACCTAAATATGATGAGGGTAACAAACGCAGCCGCCATTGCCGCAAACTCACTCCAGGCATTGATTCGCCACCAGTAGAACCTCAAGATATAGACAAGACCTGCGCCCGACCCGAGTCCAGCATAGATGAAGAACACGCTCCGCATGTTAGTTACAATTAACAGCATCCCCAGTCCCACTATAAGTTGGATGAGGCTTACCCATCTCGAAATGGTGACATAGTGATGCTCGGACTTGTCCTTCACAAGAAAGGGCCTGTAAAAGTCATTCACGAAATACGACGCACCTAAGTTTATTCGCGTATCAATTGTTGACATAAACGCGGCGAAAAGACTGGCAACGACCAGACCTCGAAGACCGATTGGTACAAAATTAATCGTGGAAAGGTATACTGCTTCGTGGTCGGCGAACTCTTCCAATGGAAATATCAACAGCGTCGCCAAAGCCGTTATTATCCAGGGAAGGGGTTTTAGTGCATAATTGGCGAAATTGAACCATAAACTCCCGAGCAAGGCGTGTTCTTCATTTCTGGCCGCCAACATTCGTTGCGCGACGTGTGCCTGGCCGCCAGGTTCGGCCCCGCCATACACCTGGGACCACCACCGAACGCACCCATAGCCGATGACGACCAATAAAGATATTTGGCCAGCTTCGGTGACTCCTATATGAGGTGCAAAATTCAGTTTATCCGGCATTATGCTCTTAAGCTGAGCTACCATATTCCCCAGCCCACCTACCTGCGGTTGGCGACATGCATATACGGCCAGTAATATGGCCCCTGCCATAGAAAGTCCAAACTGAACAAAATCTGTGATAACAATCGCGCCGAATCCGGACACATAGCAGTAGAATAAAGCTGTTAAACCACATACGATGGCAATTGCCCAACACCAAACCCTGTAATTGGGATCCGTTGCACTTATGCCAAGAACGAGCGTTCCCACTTTCGATATGGCCACGAGCTGGCTTCCTATTACAAGCATATTCATAATGAAGCCCATGTATAAGGCTCGGAATCCCCGGAGAAATGAGCCGGCTTTGCCGGAGTACCTGATATCTATGAATTCGGCGTCGTTCAAGACATTGCTTCGCCGCCACAGTTTGGCAAAGAGAAACGTGGTAAACATTCCTCCAAAAAGGAAAACCCACCATTCCCAGTTCTTGCTTATACCGAACTCCCGCGTCCAACCGGCAACATATAAAGGAGTATCAAGCGCAAATGTAGTAGCAACCATCGATGTTCCCAGTAGCCACCAGCTCAGCCGTTGCCCCGAAAGAAAATACCCGCGCATATCATCGCCGGAAAGCTTCTTGGTCAAAATACCGACAATGATTGCAAAAGCGAAGTAAGAGCAGATAATTAGATAGTCAACACCTGAAAGAGAAACTCTTAACGTATCCATTCGGCTATATCCTTCCACGGACTATGTTGTCAGTTGCTCCGAGTCGCCTTTCAGGAAGTCTTTGTTCTTGTCCCCCACCCAGTATCTTTCCCCGGCGATGCACCAAATGAAATGTAGTTCATCTGACTGGCTAAAGACCGGATGAAAGTTGAGAACTGGAATGGTGACAGCATCCATCTTTGCAACTGTGTGAACAAAGGTCTTATGCTCTTCGTCCGCATAAACTTCCATCGCACCTTTGCCTTTGGTAAACACATATACCTCTTCTTGGTCTGTATGGTTGTGTGCTGGCCACGCCCTTGTATAGGGTCGATAAATTGTGTAGCCGGCCATCAATTTGTCAGCTTTCTCGGTGACGTCAAACATCAGGTAGACATCTTTGCCCCTGAGGTGCCTGATTCTGTCTTCGTCCGACGAAAACTGTTTCCATGAAGAGTAAAAGGGCTTATGTTTGTTCTCTGCCTGCGCCTTGCAGACTACCAAAAGGGCCTGTTCGCAGGAGATGTTTTCTATGATGTAGGGTGTTGCCAACGGTATGTACAAAGTGTCATAGTTCGACAATTCGAATCCTTGTTTCTCTACAACGATCTTTATTCGGCCCTTTATGCAAAAAAGAATGATTTCCTCCTTATGATGGTATAATTCATCACTTACTGCGTCAGGAACAATCGTAAAAGTTCCGTAGCAGAGGAGGTCAAGATTTGATGTTTTCCTACAAGTTTTCTGGAGATATTGGAACTTGTAAGCTTCTGCTGAGAGGAATTCAGCCTGCTTTGCTTCATCCGATCTCATAATTAGACCATCCTTCTTTCGATAATTTCTCAGTCATAACGCACCTCTGATAGAGCGATTTGTCGGTTGTGAGCCGTCTCAAAGACGACCAAGGGCTATTGTCCTTCTTAGAGCGTCCTGCGTTGGCTTCCATTTATGTCCTCCAGACAGCCCCCCGGCAATTATCAAGTCGCAGGTCGCGCAGCACCGACACTTCTTGTTCAAAAGAACAGACAACAAGATTTGTTGTGTTTCTTAGGTATAGCCTACCAGTAAGCAAAGTGGATGTCAAAAGATCTGCTCCAAACTGCTCTTTGGGATACATTGTCTTGATGCCGAAAAGTGCAACCCTCTGGACAATGCGAGCTGTGCTATTCACTTTGGAATCGGCCACCTATGAAGCTCAAAGTCAAATAGTAAAATTTCTGTTGCCACATTTTTTTTTGAGGCATCCATGGTAAGATTTGACCATAAGACATTGAATCCTCTATGACAAATTTTCACTTTTTAATAAATCACTGATAGAAAAGCATTTATGGAATGTGAATTCTTGGCGAATTGGCAGATAAGGGGTTGTATAGTTGTGGGTTGGTTATGTGGATTTTCTCGTGAAAATGGAGCCATTTTTCGAACGTCTGCACGCGAAATAGTGTGCTCCTGGATAGCTGGCAGGATTGGTCTTGGATGTGTATCAATAGAGATGAATATAAGAACTTTCCTAAAAAACTTTCCATTATCTTAAATATTATGAGAGTAGAGGCACATAACTTCCACTGCCGAATAATCTGGACAATTAGACGATCATTTGTTACAATATATTTTATTATGATGGCAGGAGCAGTTGGGATTGAACGGATGCACAATGCCTTGCTAAGTTTTAAGCTCAAAAGAGACATTGGAGAGCGGGAAGTTGTCGGTTCTGTCAAAGAATCTGCTTTATCTTACAATCGGCGTAGTATTCTTTCTTCCGACGATTGCTTGGGCGCAAAACGAGATAATATCAATTTCACAAAATGCTGAAACCGTCGGCTTGTATAAAAAGTTCGAATTAACCTTCACCCTTCCGCAAAGATACGACAATCCTTTCGATCCAGATGTAGTTGACATCACGGTTGCCATTGCCCAGCCTAATGGGAACACAGCAGCGATACCGGCCTTTTTTTATAAAGAATACGACCACATAAACGAGCGTTATGTCAACGGACGCAATCCCTGCTGGAAAGTGCGTTTTGCTCCTTCCCAGGTAGGCGAGCACTTAGTCAGCCAAATTACGATTGTTGATGAAAAAGGCTCGACTACGATTAATCCACAGGCAACCTTCACGTGTATCGAAAGCGATGAAAAGGGCTTCATAAGAACCGATCAACGCGACCAGTATTACCTTCGTTACGCAAATGGCCACCCATATCTTCCCATTGGCCACAATGTTTGCTGGCTGCCCGATGGGCCTGGCGACTGGGAAAACTACTTCACATCGATGGAGACTGTGGGCGAAAACTGGACCCGCATTTGGATGACTCATTTCTATGAGGGACAAATCCTGGAGTGGAGCAGTAATCATTGGAGCGGTTACTTCGAGGGCGTAGGACGATTGAGCCTGGAAATGAGCTGGAAACTCGACAGGATAATCGAACTTGCTGAAGAAAATGGTATCAGCATTCAGTTAGTCCTACAACATCACGGCCAATTCAGCACAACGACAAACCCTAACTGGAACCAAAATCCTTATAACATATCTCATGCTATTGCAGACGGCGGTTTTCTTGAACATCCCGACGATTTCTTCACTAATAATGAAGCTATCAGACTCACCAAGAATAAGTATCGCTATATTGTTGCACGCTGGGGTTACTCAAGCGCCGTCCTCGCTTGGGAACTTTGGAACGAAGTCCAATATACCGATGGGTGGAGGAATAATCAGCCAAGCGTTGTTGCATGGCACGATGAGATGTCCGACTATATCTCCTCGATCGACTCGTTCAACCACCTGATTACCACCAGCAGCGACACCTCCGGCTTCGATGTCATCTGGAGTCTAAACAACATAGACATGATACAAGTCCACTATTACGGTGCTGAAACGATAGAATTTTTCAACAATAAAGCCACCCGACTGGCCAATTATGGAAAGCCAATCATAATGGGTGAATTTGGCGCAGGCAGGACGGGCAATGTCGATGTTCCAGAGAGGGATTACAATCATTTGAACGAGCCATACAAGACTCAGATGCTCGAATGCCTTCCTTTTCACAATGGCATCTGGAGTGCGTTTCACCTCAAGTCCAGTGCACACCTGTGGTGGTGGGATAACTATATCGAAGCACTTGACCTCTACGATGAGTTCAGTGCTCTTTCGAGTTACGCTCAAGGAGAAGACCCAGCGGCCTGTAACCTCTCCAAGGCAGATTTGGATACTTCGGGGCTATCAAGACGGATTTTTGTGAGCCCCGGCTTAACAGGTTTCTGGGATGTTTCGACTCAGACCCAGTTTATGGTCCAACCGGACGGAACCGTAGCAGGGGCTGAGTACCTTTCCAGATGGCTGCATGGTTCATCCAAGAATGACCTCCGATCTGATCCAACTTTCAATATTAACCTGTCCGAAGGTGATGTGCTCAGAATACATGTACAGGAAGTTTCAGCCTGGGGCAAAAATAGTCTGCGCGTACTTGTTGATTCGCGGGAGGTTTTTGCTTCATCTTATGCAAATGGGTCTGCGAGCTTTGTTATCGAAATTCCAATTCCAGCCGGTCAGCAAGCCGTGCAAATCGAGAACACAGGGCAAGACTGGTTTAATATAGCCGGCTATGAATTTGTCAATACCGCCGAAGGTTGTCTCGAAGTCATAGGGCTTTCAGGAACCGACCACGCCTACCTATGGATTCATGATGTTGGCAGCCGCTTCGGCAGCACTGAGCATGGAACTTTTTCCGGCGTAAGCGTTATTCTTCTTGGTTTGGATGACGGGCTTTATATTGTAGAGTGTCATGAAACCCGCGGCCCTGGTGGCATCATCCAAACCAACAACATTCCTTCCGTGGCAGGCAAATTACTCTTCGCTCTTCCCGATTTCAATAAGGATATTGCAGTAAAGGTCAAACCGCTCGGCATATAAATTGATTTCAATGGTCTTGTGGTATTCTGCCAACAGTAGCCCAGGGAGGGTCCTGGGTTAACGAATATACGGTGTTTTTACAGAGATCATATGACAGGTACTGCCCCAGCTCGTAATCCGGCAATTTTCCTTGACGATAGGGTAGTGGATTTGATATATATTGAAATAAGATGTTTTCGGGGTCACAGGGAGCCTCCTTTGAGCGAAAGAGAACTTGCTCTGAGGGTAGCTCCGAAGGAGCGGGTATCTTTGGATTTGGTTCCTCTGGAACCTTTGTAGTTTTTCGATAGAGGAGGAATAATTATGCGAGGCGCAGACTGAAGATTCTTGCATTTCAAGTAACCGTTCATATTGGGACTTTGAAGGAGGATTATTATGTGTAAGAAATTGTTTATTTTAACCTCTTTTGTTTTGGTGCTTGGCATCATAGTAAGTATGGCAGATGCAGACATTACCACAGGCTTAGTATCGCACTGGAAACTAGACGAGACGAGCGGCACGACCGCCAAGGACAGCGCCGGTAATAATGACGGAACGCTCATAGGCGATACGACATGGACGGAAGGTTGGATTGGCGGAGCAGTCGAGTTCGACGGCGAGGGCGATTACATAGACTGCGGCAACAGTAACACATTTGATATAAGAGATGCCGTGACGCTGTCAGCCTGGGTGAAACCTGACCCGGATTTTCTCTACCCCGACTGGTCCGGCATTATCCATAAAGGCTCGGTCGTTGATTACGACACTTTTGCCTTCTACTATAAAGGACCTACCAAGGAACTCGGATTCAAAACCGGAGACACTGCGCCGGACACTTGGTATCCCATTCCTGCTGCTGGTCTCTTCGACAGAAGTTGGCATCACGTTGCCGCGGTATACGATGGAACCACAAAAAGCATTTACTTGGATGGCGAAGTGATTGGAGCCACCGGTTCGACCGGCCAGATAAGAACAAGCAATGGTCGCTGTCTTCTTGGCGCTGGAAGGGATTATAATCCGCCGACGCATTATTTTGTGGGTAAGCTCGACGACGCCCGCATTTACAGGCGGGCACTAACGCAGGAAGAGATTCAACATGTCATGACAGGTGCAGGTATTCCTCCCGCCTTGGCCTTTAATCCCTTCCCGCCTGATGGCGCCACAGATGTGCCGCAGGAAGTGACCCTGACGTGGAAACCAGGTGCATATGTGGAAGGATTATCACCCAAGCACAGGCTTTTCTTCAGCGAGAACTTTAACGATGTCAACGATAGTATCGGTGGAATCGAGCAGGATGTTGCACGCTATCCTGTCGACGGAAGCCTTAAATTCGATTTGGGTAAGACCTGCTACTGGCGGGTTGATGAGGCCAACAGCACCACCGGCTGGGACGTGGGAGCCCTCTGGCAATTTACAATAGCCGATTATCTTGTTGTAGACGATTTTGAGTCCTACAGGGACCTTTGCACTGGTGTGTTCTGCAACAGAATATATCTGACGTGGATAGATGGGTACGAAATCCCAGAAAACGGTTCTATTGTTGGTTATGATATTCCTCCTTTTGCAGAGCAAACTATCGTTCACGGTGGTAACCAGTCAATGCCGCTGTTCTACGACAATTCCGGTGCGGCAACTTATTCGCAAGCCCAGCGTACGTTCAGTCCCGTGCAGGATTGGACCAGAGAAGGCGTTGGAGTACTATCGCTGTGGTTCAAGGGCCATCCGGCATATGTCGGCAGCTTCGTAGAGGGCCCGGCCGGCACCTACACGATGACCGGCTCCGGCACCGATATCTGGGCTAAATCTGACGAGTTCCACTTTGCCTACAGGGAGCTCACCGGCGCCGCAGCGATTATAGCCAAAGTCGAGAGCGTAGAGAACACGGACCCGTGGGCCAAGGCCGGCGTGATGATTCGTGATACACTCGATGCGGACTCAAGAAACGCCGCGGTGCTGGTTACCCCTGAAAACGGGGTCAGATTCCAGTATCGTAAGACCGCCAGCACTCGCACAGAAAGGAATTTCGCCGAGGGTATTACCGCTCCTCAGTGGGTAAAATTAGAGCGTACCACAGGGGGACTTGTCAGGGCCTTTTATTCAGCGGACGGCAGTACGTGGACGCTGTTGAATATGACGGTGGTGAGTATGGATATGCCCGTGTACATAGGCTTAGTAGTGACCAGTCACAACCCGGATCTGACGTGTGAGGCCAAATTCTCCAACGTCAGCTTCGGTAACACCAGTGTTGGCCCGGAGTGGACCGACCAGGATGTCGGTATGCTCAGTAACGAGGCTGAACCGATGTATGTAACTGTGGCAGATGGCAGCGGCATGGCAGTGACGGTGTACCACGACGACCCCAATGCAGCGCTGATAGACACCTGGACGCAATGGAATATCGACATCAAAGAGTTCGGTGATGCCGGCGTTGTACTGACCGATGTCAGCAAACTGGCTATCGGCTTTGGCGGCCCGGACAATCAGCAATCTGGTGGTTCGGGTCTGGTGTTCTTTGACGATATCCGGCTATATTTGTTTCGAGAGCCAGAAGCAAACTTGACTGGCAATTAATTGCTTGGCTTCCACAGCAAATTTACGTCAGTTCGAGGCCCATACCGATCAATTCGTTATAGTCCCGGTTGTTCTAGGTCAACAACAAACCGGTTCCAGATTGACGAGTAGAGGCCAGCAACGGGACTCTGAGTAACGGCGATTTAACGGATAGTTGTCAGAGGCGGTGCCCGTTGGATAAGAGCGAAGCAAAATCCGACGTTCTTACCTCATTTGTCGTAGGTGCCGTTGGTCCTTGCCCTTGCCCATGATTTGATCGATATCACACGCGGAGAGGAAGAAGCCGTCATTCTTTGCGCAGATTGATCGTTCGGTACGAGCTGGCCCAGCAGGAGCACCGGTAATTATTCAGAGCGCTGCTGTTACGGTTCTGAAAAGGCCGTCACGCGTCGGCAGTCCCAGGTCATAAATTAAATAAGTAGGGATGTTGTGGATTGTAGGTGGGTGGGTTATAATCACTATTGACCCCACAGTTTGTCAGGGCATATGAGCCCGGCGGCTTTTGCGACGAGCTGTCTTAGGTCTGACTCCGCTACGCCCCAACAGTCCGAATACAGGGGTAACTAATGTAATGCTCTTAGTCTTAGAAAGACAGGTATATGAAACGGGGCAGGTCAAAACAGGATATTCAAGCGTACTGCAATTGAAGCCTCAACGCGCGTTATTTTGAAACATGAAAAAACAACTTTTTCCAAAAATTAGGACAAGATGGAGGTAAATATGAAATTCTTTTTGGATAGCGCTAAATTTGACGAAGTGAAATATGCAGATCAAATGTGGAATATCAGCGGTGTAACAACAAACCCACGCCATATCCACGATTCCGGGAGACCTTTCATGACGGTCATTCGGGAACTGGCAGAACTATTTAAGGGCACGGAAAAAAAGGTATCCGTGGAAATCAATCCACATCTCGACAAATGGGAAGATGTGGTTAAGCAGGCACATGAATTCGCCCGCATCAGTCCGAACTTTGTAATAAAAATACCATCAAATGAAACCGGATTCAAAGCTTGCCAGGTGCTCACCAACGACGGCATTCGCTGCAATGTTACTCTGGTATTCTCTGCGCTGCAGGCACTTCAGGCGATGAGAATGGGTGCTTTCTATGTTTCCCCTTTTATCGGATGGAAAGAAAGCAACGGTGAAGCGACCCGCAGCTTGATAGATGAAATCGTGAAAATCAAGAGACAGTATGAATTCACTTCGGAGATCATAGTTGCGGCTGTTCGAAACGGGCGTCAGATTGTGGACGCAGCGATTTTAGGCGCTGATATTGTGACAGCCGGTTTCAATGTATATAAGGAAGGCTTTGACCATCCATATACGTCGTTGGGTTTGACCAAATTTGCAGAGTTTTGGGACAAAACGAAGTTTGAATAATCAGACCAGTGAACCGAACGGTGGATCTTAACCAGGGCACAGAGCATTTCTTAAAGAAAGAAGGAGAGCAACAATGATTCATTTCTTAGTTCATGACAAGCAGGATTCGGTGGGCGTGGCCACAGTGGATATCAAGAAAGGAGATAAGGTGCGCGGCAGGTATATGGACACGCAGGAAAATATCGACATGCTGGCGGCATCCGACGTCCCCTTGGGACATAAAATCGCCCTTAAAGCGCATTCCAGCAACGATTCCGTTATCAAGTACGGCCATGACATTGGAAAGGTCATCGAGAATATCAAACCCGGTGAACACGTACATATTCATAACCTTAAAACCAAGAGGTGGTAAGATGAATAATAACATGAAATTCCTGGGATATCGCAGAGAAAATGGACGGGTAGGAATTCGTAATCATGTCGCTATTTTACCCGTCGACGACATTTCCAACGCTGCCTGCGAGGCAGTCGCCAATAATATCAGTGGCACCGTCGCGTTGCCGCATGCCTACGGCAGACTGCAATTTGGGGAAGACTTGAAGCTCTTTTTCCGAACTATGATTGGCACCGGCTCAAATCCCAATGTCGCAGCCGTCATTGTAATCGGGATTGAGCCGGAATGGACGGACAAGATTGTCAAGGGAATTGCAGAAACTGGAAAGCCCGTAACGGGATTGCCGATAGAGCGTTTCGGAGATATTGAGACAGTTGCCCAGGCATCGCGCAAGGCCTATGAATATGTTCAATGGGCTTCGGAATTGCAGAAGGAAGAATGCTCAATGAATGAGCTTTATGTTTCAGTCAAATGCGGTGAATCGGATACAACCTCCGGTTTAGCCTCAAATCCCACTGTTGGAAACGTCGTGGATCGATTGGTAGACGTTGGAGCAACCGTCTCATTCGGGGAGACATCTGAGATTACAGGCGGAGAGGAGATTTGCAGACAGCGGGCTGCTTCTCCTGAAGTTGGTGAACAATTTATGCGCGTCTGGAAGGCGTATAATGATTTCATCAATAGAGAAAAAACGGATGATCTTTCCGGTTCACAGCCAACAAAAGGTAATATTCGCGGTGGGTTGACAACCATTGAAGAGAAAGCCATGGGCAATCTGCAGAAGATAGGCAAGCGTTCGAGATATGTGGGCGTTTTGGGGCCGGCGGAAGCACCTAAAGGAAATGGGCTGTGGTTTATGGACACTTCTTCCGCCGCTGCGGAGGCGGTTACGCTGTGGGCGGCATCCGGGGCTGTCGTCCATTTGTTCCCAACGGGACAGGGGAACATCGTGGGGCACCCTATTGAACCTGTCATAAAACTCTCGGCCAATCCACTGACGTGCAGAACGATGAGCGAACACATTGACCTGGATGTGTCCCCCATTCTGCAAGCGGACATGACATTGGAAGAGGCTGGAGACAAGCTGCTGGACTTGCTTGTACGAACCTGCAATGGCCGTCTGACAACGGCTGAGATCTTGCGCCACAGAGAGTTCATCATGACAAAACTATATAGAAGCGCATAAGGTGTAGTTCGTCTTTTGTAATGAAGCCATTCACGTAAGGAGAACACTCATGAACCTTCTTTCCAAGCTCGAAGAGAACATGATGTTTATTGGGGGAAAGTGGAGAGGCAGTCCTGAGAAGAAACGGTTTGCGGTGAAGAATCCCGCCAATATTGAGGAAATAGTTGGCTCTTATGAAGTCGGAAACAGACAAACAGCAAGGGAAGCTTTAGAAGCTGCACAGGAAGCTCAGAAAACATGGCAAAATACTCCTCCAAGACAAAGAGCGCATTACCTCAAACGAATAAGCCAGCTCCTGCTGGATGGTAAGGAACAGTTGGCAAGCATACTGACTATGGAAAATGGCAAGCCGGTGAGGGAATCTATTGGGGAAGTGGCGGCTGCTGCAGCGCATTTTGAGTGGTTCGCGGAGGAAGGCAGCAGGACCTACGGCCGAATCATCCCTCAAACGAATTCAGCAAAACGCCATTTGGTTATGAAACAGCCGATTGGTGTATCAGCCACTGTCTCTCCCTGGAATTTCCCTCTGGTATTGTTTGCAAGGAAAGTAGCACCCGCTCTGGCTGCCGGTTGCGCTGTAGTCGCCAGGCCCGCCTCCCAGACCACATTGGTGGCCATAGCAGCAATGAAACTAATAGAAACGACCGGTTTGCCTCAAGGCGTGTTAAACTTGGTGACGGGACCGGCTTGCGAGATTGTGGATGAATTCCTGGAAAACCCGATATGCAGAAAAGTCTCATTTACCGGCTCCACACAAGTAGGAAGAGCGTTGATGGAAAAGGGAGCGTCTTGTGTCAAGCATTTGTCATTGGAACTGGGTGGCAACGCACCTGCTATTGTTTTCAACGACGCTGATTTAGAAGTCGCAGTAAAAGGTGTGCTTGGGGCCAAGTTCCGTAATAATGGGCAGTCCTGCATCGCAATCAACCGAATTTACATCCACAAAGATATCATTGAGGCGTTTACTGAGCGGTTTGTTGCAGAGGTGAAGAAACTAAAAGTTGGCAACGGCCTTGAGCCTGACACCGATTTGGGACCGATGATTGATGAGAATTCAAAGAACAACTTTTTGCAGTACGTAGACGACGCTGTAAGGAAGGGCGGAATATTAGTTTATGGAGGAAAGCACTTAAGCGACGGCAAACATGAAAAAGGGTATTTCGTTTCTCCTGCAGTTATTACCGGGGCAAAAGAAGATATGGCGTGCATGTGCGAAGAGACGTTTGGTCCTTTGGCCGCAATATCTACCTTTAATACAATGGAAGAAGTGGTCGAAAAGGCAAACGCGACCGAACACGGGCTTGCCGCTTACATTTATACACAAAGCACAAAGACCGCCTTTCTGGCAGCAGAACAAATTGAGGCCGGGACAATTGGCATTAACGATGATGTGCCCTCAACCACCATTGCTCCTTTTGGCGGTTTCAAACAAAGCGGCCTGGGTAGAGAATGCGGCCAAGAAGGCATTGAAGCTTTTATGGAAGTCAAGCACATCTCCATTGTGCTGTGAGGCAGCAGCCATTGGACCTTGTACATGGATTATAAGATAACGATCTGAAAGGATTTATCATAAGTCCGCCCACACAATCCTGCCGCCCGTAATGTGTAAACCGTGAACGACAAATGCAGAGTACATCTTGTTCGTTTAACGAAACAGGCATCAACCGACTATTCATCGCTTTTCGGCGCTTCTAAAATCAGATTGCTTCATTCTGCTGTTTCAACTTTGCCAAAGTCAAAGTCGCTTCCGGCAGCACAGCGATACTATCATTTTCTCCCACCAGATTGTATATTTCTTCAACGGAAGACAGCGGATGCATAAAGAACTCTCGCACCATCTGCGGTTTAAGGGACGAAAGAAGATAGACATCAGCCCACGTTATCGCCCGGGCCAGCTGATATGCCTTATGGCCACCCATAACAAATTTAGCCCTGATCCGCTGTATTATGTCATCGGCACTTTTAGCCTCCCTGGCCCAAGAGTACGCTAAGTCTGAGCCGTGGCCTTCGCGACATTCGGCCAGCAGGATAATCTTGCCTGCTTTCTTGACTATCCGCACGGCGCTTGCTAAAGCCTTTTGAGCCTGGTAGAGATCGATGTCCTTGGGAAAACCGCCGGCACTGGCAATAACCATATCTGCTCGAGCTGGAACGTCAACACAGTAGATTTCATCGCAGACCTTGGTCGCGGCTAAAAAAGCATCTGTCACATTCCCAGAGAATACTTTGAGCACCTTCCTGTCGGGATTAAGAACTACATTGACTATGAAATCAACGCCTGCCAGCCGGCCCACTTCATTGATCTCCTGCCGCACGGGATTGCCTTTTATCCTGGCCGGTCCCGTTCCCTCCATTTCCATGCGGGAATGAGCGAGACGAATACTCTCGCTATCAGCTATGCCGGGATGTACACTTTTAGCGCCACCGCCATAACCGCAAAATTGATGGAATTCTACATCGCCGGTAAGGATTTTAATATCTGCATCGAGAAATGTTCTATTCAAATAGATGTGGGTGCCCAGAGATGTCCGTCCTAGATACTTCAAGTTTTTGTCCGGGTCATGATTGACAATCTTAATTCTATCTTTAAGGGGCCCCAACACGGTTTCCAGCTCTCTATGTTTCATCTTGCGATGAAGACCCGTGGCCACCAGAACGCAGATATTTTTGTATGGGATCCTTGCTCTGGCAAGCTCTTCAACTATGGGAACAAGCAGTTCGGCGCTCGGCACAGACCGTGTAGCATCATCCACCAACACGACTACCTTGTGATTAGGCTGGCCCATCTGGCTCAATCGTTTTGAACCTATGGGATGAGCCAGTGAATCCCTGATCGTCTGATGAAGATTTTCAACCGCCTTTTTCTCCTTGAGTTGAAAAACACCTATCATTTGCTCATCGCGCAAAGAAAGGTCTATAAACTCAGAACCATATTTGAGTCTGATATTCATCACTAACAGAAGCTCTCACAATCATCCTGTCTCTTGCTAAAACCTTAGTTAACGTCTTAACCTAACCTTTAACCAAAAGGCTTATAGCTAACAAAACCAAAAAGACGTTTATCACAACATTTAGATGCCGAATACTCAGCCTTTTTGATATCCAGGACCCGATAACAGTGAACAGACAGACCAAAGGCGTATAAGCTATGCCCCAACCCACGACCACGCGATTAAGCAAGCCCGAGAAGCTAAATGAAATTATGATTATCGGAGACAGAATGGCAAACACAAATGCGTCTAGTACAATAGTCCTGACATTTGTCAACGGAACCTCCTTAAATTAGATTCTTTGGCGATGCCAGCGTTTCCCGGTCCGTCGTGATTGTATAGTCCATATCTCTAATATACGTCACCGGATAATCATCACCTGGAATTCCAAATAGAGCAAGACGTAGAACGGTGTTAGCCCAGTCGAACTCACAACCATTCCGACAGTAGAGCCTGATTTGCTTGCTACCGAGTATTTGCTTCATCCCCAGGGTGTAGGCTTCCCGTGGGAAGCATTCGATATTTCCGCCAACGCAGCTTCGGATAGCATTAATCGTTACCGTGAAATCGTTGAGAGTAACCCGCCGGGGGCCCGTATCCTTAACTCCGGGCTCTGGCTCGTTAAAAGCGACATGGCCGTGAATACCTATTCCGCCGTAACATGTATCTATACCGCCCACTTCTTGGATTCTTGCTGCAAGCGTGCCAATATTATCCTTGTTTGGAAAAATCACGCGCTCGGACTGCAACCCACAAGAGGCATCTAACCTCGACAGGAACAATCTTTCGGCCGCACCTTTAAAACTAAGCGGATGTTCACTTCCAAGAACCCTTCCGTTTTCGCCGCAATTCTCATCCATGAAAAAGAACCAGCAATCGGAGAGCGAAATCTTGTTACTGTTTATGATTTCGGCAAGAACTGGATACTGGTCAGTTGGTCCTACAGGAAGAATCAGTCTGGTCTGCTCGTTTTTGGAATTATTCTCGCGGATCTCTCCTGCGATATCTTCCGCTAACTTTCTATGTAAGGTATCCAAATCTTCGCAAACGATAAGACGCTGCCCTGCTTTCGCTCGGACCTCTTCGGGTGAGAGTTTCAGAAGCCGGCGGATTTCCGTTTTTCTGTCCATCGCTAACTCTCCATACCTAAAAGTCTAAGGATGTTGCCAGCAAAAATTTTCCGTCTGGTCTGCGTGGGTATATTGAGCCGATCCAAACGATTGATATCTTCATCAAGGATTTGCTCTATTTTGCTGTGGTGTACATCCGTACCAAAAACCACTTTTTCAAATGCCCCGGGCCACCAGAGCCATTTATCCATTCCTATGGTGTCGGCACGCATGCGCCACCCATCAGGCTCTCCCGTGAGATCCACATACACGTTCGGACGCATCCGTGCAAGCTCAGCAGCATCGGTGTTCCAGTGAATGCCCAAATGGGCTATTATGATGCCGAGATCGGGGAATTCCCTTGTGATTGGCTCGAGTCGCATTGGATGCATATACCATGAGGAGATAAGCTCTCCCGGGCTATCCTTGCAGACAACAACGCCGGTATGGAACAGGACCGGCATTCGATACTCATTCGCTTTGGCCCAGAGATCAAAACAAGATACGTCATTATAAGGTACTCGCGGCAAATGAGCCTTGACCATTCGGAAGCCTTCCTCGTAGGCTTGGTCGACCTTCTCAGGGCCATCAACACCCGGCCTTATGAAGACAGCACCTATTATCCTGTCTGGATGAGCCCGAAAGGCAAGCCTTACCTTGGCATTATCAGCATGGCCGAAAAGTTCCCCAAGCCCGCTCGTACAACACTTTGCGATTCCACACTTGTCCATTGTGCTCAGGAGATTATCAATATATCCTGGTTCATCCAGAAGATGTGCGTGGGAATCTACGATTTCCATCTGTTTGTCACTCCCTTCCTAACCAACCGGTTGCAGGATAGAAACGACGGTCCTACATCTGCATGAAGGACCTGGCCGGAGGATCGCCGTCTACACGGCCAACATATGGATGCCTGTCGATCCAGTCCTGTCTTGCTTTCTCCCAGAGTGACTTTCCCTCGGCATTGTCGTTGATAACCTTGAAACCCTTGGGATTAAAAGGATATTTGTCACCCAGAAAGATTACTGTATTGCCTTGCGATTTCACAAGCCCCTGCGGCGTCACATCATAGCGGTTGCTGGTACATCCGTCAGCAGGCTTCTCAATATAGAATATGTTGTTCATAAGCTCGATCTTAGGGCCACGGCTGTCTGACTGCTTCCAAACGTGTCCGTAACCATTACTACCACCCCAACCGGGACGCGGCATATTCTGCAGCCGGATCAGGCAATTGTGGAACTTCACCACACTATCAGGGCCGCCTGTTGGCGCCATCGCTTGTGGGTCCCGGCCAGGCTTTCTGGGGTTCCTGGCGCTGTAAAAGCAGTAAACACCATCGAACAAACAATTTTCAAATAGTCCATTTGCGAAAGCATCGTTTTCAATAGCATCGTCCCGTGCATAGCTTATCCAACAATTCCTGTATATGAAATCGCCCCCTTCAAGAGGAACGATCGGGTCGTGAGTATTGTGAATTCTAATTCCGTCAACCACACTATTAAGAGCATTAAACGTTATTCCTCCTCCATTCGAGTTCTTTGACTCGCGCCAAGTGCAGTCCCTCGGTGCTGTACCATTAACCACACCGCCATACCAGAACAGTCGTGGACCCGGGGGCGGGCATGTACCCCTATCATAGAGAGATATCCGTGATGGGGGAGCACCGTTCCAGTCAGCTCCTATTTGAATAGGATAATTGTTTTTGGCCTCTTGGTTGCAGGTTTTTCTGTTCCTGCAATACATATACGAATCCCATTTGGCTGAAGTTGCATCCACAACAGTTCCTGTTTTCCACTTCATAAGCGTATACGTTCTGTACCCCTGGTCGCCCTTGATAACAATATCAGGGGTGATCCCTCTCAAGCTGGCAAAAGTGTCGTCCTGCTGGGCAAATGAGCCGGAAGTAAGCAGGACTATTACCACCATAAAGACCCCCTTAAGAATCCTTTGTCGTTTTGAAGAGGCTCGCATAGGTGTGATTATTGTTTGACGTACCGTCTGCATACTTCTCTCTGATGTTTGCTGTTTCTGCTAAAAATACCGCAGGCAGATGCACATCTTCAATTCCGCTGCACAAAGGTTGCCCACAGTCTCTACCTTTATGCTTTCTCCCTTTCCTTTCTCAAACCAATGCAAAGAACAAAACCAATCGTTAATACAGGGTCCTTTTTTGCAGCTAACAGATATTCAGCATTCAAATAATAGTTGAGATTGCCAGACACTTAGACAAGATCGCTAAGTGTACTGGCAAATTAGGATATCGCATCTACGATCTAAATCAAGCTTTTTTTGGGGTCCCAGCGGCCCGTTTCTATGAAGGAGGAGGTTGGAAAGTTGTATTGGCTCAAGCGGCCGAATGACGCAAAGACTAAAGTAACACCAGGATTCTATTTGGACCACTTGTTCGCTAGAATCGCAAAGTCAACAAAGTTCACAACACCATCACCACTAAGGTCTGCTATAGGACTCAGAGCTGCATCACGTGGCCATTGATTAGCCAGAAGGCTTAGGTCTTTGGTACCCACGAGCAAATCACCATTGAGATCACCGCGCACTTCATAGTTCAGAGCTGCCCATACATTTATCAATCCCCATCCGTATTCTTTATCCCAACCAACAGAGCCAATATCTTTGGCTGTTTTTTCAATGACTTCCCTGACTTTGTCTGGATCGGTCAGGCCGTTCGATATGAGCAAAGCAGCTGCTCCACTAACGTGAGGCGCAGCCATGGAAGTCCCCTGAAAGAACCAGTATGCAAAAACATTTGGGTCCACACTGAAAGTCTGCTGAAGTATTCCATCCGGGTAACCATCGCCGTTTTGATCCACGAGCATATCGCCTCCCGGTGCTACTACGTCCAGGTAGCTGCCGGTGTTGGAATAGTATGCTCTGGTTTCATCATAGCGAGTCGCTCCGACAGCAATGCAATAGTCATCATAGGCTGCAGGATAAGCTGTGGGGTTGCCCTGGAGAAATTCGTTCCCGACAGCGCACACGACTGTAACACCCTGGGAATAGGCATAGCCAACAGCATCTCTTAAAGTAATTGAGTCGCCTTCTCCACCTAAGCTCATATTTATAACCTTTGCTCCGTTATTCGTTGCAAAATATATACCTCTGGCTATGTCAAAATGACTGCCTATTCCCAGGTGGCTTATTACCTTCACCGGCATAATGGAACAGCCAAATGCCACACCGGCAACTCCCATACTGTTATTTGTACTCTGAGCTATAGTACCAGTCACATGGGTTCCGTGGCCTTTATCGTCGTTGGCATGAGAGTCGTCATTCACAAAATCGTAGCCAGCCACAAAAGATGTGCCAGCCAGATCCGGGGCTTGCTTATATGTCTCGAAGTCTTCATAGGCAACACCTGTGTCCAGCACTGCCACTACCACATTGGGATCGCCTATTTGAATGTCCCATGCTGCCTGTGCACCAATCCCACCTGAAATCTCATTGTTCAAGTTCCATTGGTAAGGATAGAAGGTGTCATCCGGGACAAGAGCTATTCTTGCGTAGTAATTCAGTTCCGCATAGTCCACTGCTTCCTCCTGCTGAAAGATGTCTACCGTTTCGGCGGCGGTTAAGGATTCAGGAATCCGAACCAGCTGCACATTGCTGAATAAACATCTACCTACGACTGAACAGCCGTACTCCCGGATTATCATGTTACTATAATCCTCAGTAATGTCATTATCAAACTTGACGATAATCTCCCCCGTGCTCCATAGTGGCAGTTTAGAAGTGATTTCAGTTGAATTATAATCGACCAGAAGCTCGTCTGAGGGGGCGCAAATCGCCAAGCCAGGGGTAATCATACCTGCGATCAACGACAATCCCACCCACGCACCATAGGCTACAACATTCATGCGCCAAACAGTATAGCTATTCATTTTATCACCTGTTCAGAAAAACTTTTGTTTGCACATTTCGATCCTATGGTTAATACCTTGATGGCACAAAAAGGTTCGTATTTAGCGGGCTACGGTGGCCAGACTCAAACTGAAGGGCATTAGAGATAGGGTCGAAAGATTTTAACGCGAATTAGAACGAAAACAAGGTTTTGACGCTGGCAAGACCGGCCTATCGATTGTGTGAACATAAAAGAGCGGGCCGAGAGAGGAGAGGGGGACGCTGCTCGGCCCGCATCGTATCCTCCTTTTATCCATGGTATTATACGACTGACCAAAGATGGAAGTTCGCGGAAAGAGCGGAGCAGAATATTCTGAAGAAAATCTATCATCATAGGGGGCGTTCTTGGCGGATTTAAAACGCGAACTTTGAAAATAAGTTTTATGATGCTCCTCAAGACAAGATCATTGGTTAAATGGCCTCTTTGCTCTGCGTTTTGAGCAGTTCGCCGTTCTTTGTCTTAGCTCGTACTACTAAATCCCCTCAACCCTTCTTAATCAGCGATTTTAAATGTTTCAATCAGACTATATAGTTTTCCAATGTTTGGCTTACGCTCGTATAGAGGTTGTTGATTTTCTTGATATATGTCGATATTTTCTTCAAAAGTTCTTTTATCAGGGTTTATGTAAAAGATTCCGAGCGGGAATTGTTCTTTTTCTGTTGCTTTCTTAAATGCCTCATTTCTATTAGAGTGGTCGTGTGAATCTTCAAGATAATAGGTGTGTTTTTTAAACCACTCATAAGTGTTGAGTTTGTTAAACGATACACAAGGCTGAAATATATCAACCAGAGCATAACCTTTATGATTAATCGCTTTCTTAAGTATTTCCTTTGTCTGCTCAACATCGCCGGCGAAACATCTTGCGACAAAACCGGCGTCCAGAGCAATAGCAACCGCAAGCGGATTGAACGGCTCAAGAAAAACGCCACTAACCTGCACGGGTGTCTTAAAGCCCATCTGACTTGTAGGTGATGCTTGTCCTTTTGTCAGGCCATAAACCATATTATTATGAACTATATTGGTCAGATCCGGATTTCTGCGTATCGTATGTAAAAAGTGATTACCGCCCTCACCATACATATCGCCGTCGCCGCTCTCCGCTATTACAGTAAGAGCAGGGTTAGCCGCTTTTATTGCGGTTGCAGCCGGCAGAGCTCGACCGTGCAACCCGTCGAATAAATTGGTCTTAAAATAATGAGGAGTTTTCGCTGCCTGGCCGATACCTGAAGCCAGCACAAGGTTGGTCGGTTCAATTTCTAACTCAGCTAAAGCTTGCTTTAGTATTTTAAGAATAGGGAAATTGCCGCAACCTGGACACCAGGCAATATCAATATTGGCCATATCAAAAATTTGGGTATCCATAGCTACGTCTCTAATTCAATAAGCCATTCAGTCTTTCTGTCAACTCTTCAACATAAAAACTCAAGCCACTGTATTTGAGAATCTTGTCTTTAATATCGATTCCTGTATAAAGTTTTATTAACTTTGCAAATTGAGAGGTGGCATTGTTCTCAACTATTATAGTTTTTTGAGCTTTTTGAAGATAATCGACTATCTCATTCGGCAATGGGTATACTTGTTTGAAGTGCAAAAATGCTACATCCTCTCTGCCAAGATTTTTTACAGCCTCCCTTACAATATTGTAAGTCGAGCCCCAGCACACTACCAAGTTTTTATAATCCTCAGATCCAACCAATTCTGGCGGGATTATTTCATTTTTCAAAAGCTCAAACTTCCTCAGTCTTTTATCAACCATCTTGGTTCTTAAATCAAGGTCTTCTGTAATGTGTCCGGCCTCATCGTGCTCGTCGCTATCGACCACAACCAGTCCTTCCCCGAATCCCGGTATTCCGCGAGGAGAAATACCATTTGCCGTCAACTTGTACCTTTTGTAATCGGCTTCAGTTTTGATTATGTGTTTTTCTATATTCATGTCTGACAAATCAGGAAAATCTGTATTGTAGTAAGAATCCACAAAATATTGGTCGGTGAGTATGAAAACCGGCACCTGATACTTGTCGGCCAGGTTAAATGCTTTTTGTGCTAAGCAAAAACCATCCTCCAGATTTCCAGGTGTAAGTATTATTCTGGGGAATTCGCCATGCCCTGCATAAAGGGCAAGCTCCAGGTCTGCCTGTTCGGTCCTGGTGGGCAGCCCTGTCGCCGGGCCGGGTCTTTGAGCGAGATGAATAACAACCGGTGTCTCCAGCATACCTGCCAAGCTTAGACCTTCTATCATCAGGGCAAAGCCCCCGCCGGAAGTTGTAACCATCGCTCTTGCACCCGTATACCAGGCCCCAATGGCCATATTGATTGCAGCTATTTCATCTTCAGCTTGTTCGGCTACTATGCCGAAATCTTTCGCCTGCTTGGCAAGAAATACTAACACGCTAGTTGATGGAGACATAGGATAGGCAGCTATAAAATTACAGCCCCCGGCTATGGCACCAAGAGCCACAGCTTCGGTGCCACTTAAAAGAATTTGGTCTTTGACATGGGCATCATTGCGAATGTCAAACTTGATCTTGGAGGACTTGGCTAAATCGGCGCCAAAATTGAAACCTTCCCTTATTGCGGCAAGATTTTTTTGTACAACATCATCAGATTTCGCGGAAAAAAACTGTTTCACGTACTTGCTAACTGTTTGTAACTCGATCCCAAACAGACCGGCGATTGTCCCTACGGCAACCACATTGGAATAAATCTTGTTACCAATTTCGGAGGCTATTTTAGTAAACGGTACATCAATAAACCTGTGCCCGGTTTGGTCAAGATCGTCACTTATGGCCTCTTTTTCCGCCAGGATAATTGTCTGAGAAGAAATTCTTTTTTCAACGTGCTGGATAGCACCTTTGTTAAGAGGAACAAGAATATCAATCCGGCTTACAGATGCGCAGACAGGTTCTGAAGATATGCGTATTTGAGTAGAGTTTGTTCCACCACGGATACGTGACATATATTCCTTTGTTGCGAAAACGTTATAACCGGCAAGTTTGAAAATCCTCGTTAAGAGGTACTCAACGGTCTGGATACCTTGACCAGCCTGACCACATAAAACAATAGAGAGGTCGTTCCTCTTTTGAAACGACAAATTGTCATTTATGAGTTTTTTCACTTATCTGAGTAACCCACTTAATGTTAACGAGTACCGGTCTGAAAATAAGCAGCTCGAAATTCACCTAATAGACTTCTGAGCTTCTCAACGTTCGAGAGGTCTGTCGTCTGTTTGGCTTTCATGCTGTAAAAAAGCATCTGATGCAGTAAGGTCAACTTCTTGACATACTCTTCGTAAGCCTTACCTTCAGTCTTAACCACAAGCTTTATTCGCTGGGCCATAAAATAGTATGTTATTATATGACTTAACTCGTCAGCGTGTCTTTCCTTGTTCTGAACCCACCGGACTATTTGGTTCATATCCGGCTTATCTTGTTTGGACAGCTCTGTTATCAGCCTCATCGATTTTTCAATTGTGGTAATATGCTCTGCGAGCATGTCAAACCTGGCCGGGTCACCATAAATCCCACACGGTATTTGGCAGTGTGAATACACTATCGATGCAAAGACCATCACCAAGACCAAAATACCCAGCATCACTGTTTTTCTTCTCATTGTGTTTCTCATTTTAAACTTCCCCTTTCCAGATAGATAATTCTCAATATTCTTCCAAGTGATAAAACTCGGCGTTTTCAAGCCAGTTTTCCGGGCGAGATACGAATTCAACTATATTCTCCAATAGAAAATAATGTTTTTTTTCTTCGTCAGCCAATCTCAAGAAAACCTCTTCTTGATATTTATCTTCGACTTGGTCGGCTTTATCCAAGTAGAAGGCCCGGCTCCTTTTCTCGATATCCTGAGCTTTCCTGTAAAACTCGATTTGCTCGATGTTAAAGTCAAAACTTTCGCCGGATTCTTTGATTTGGGCAAAGACATTCTTCGCATCGGCCAAAATCTTGGTTTCAACAACCTGTGGCTTTCCGGTTTTCATTTTCTCGACGGCATTGTAGTGTTTGACCTCTTCATCGGCCAGCATAGTCAAGATGGTTCTTATGTCTTTATTAGCAGTCTGCTGAGCCAGCTGACGATAATAATCTTCACCATCCTTTTCCATCTGCATTGCGTATTCAAGTATGTCCATTATCTTCCTCTCTCGATTCAACGCGTTATCTGGGAAAAATCACCGGTCTAACTATTAACCAGCTACTCTGCTTGAGAGATGTCAGAAAGCATTTTCTCGAGGCCTGCGATTTCGTCAACAGGTTTCTTACAAACATAATTTTCACACACGTATGCTGTTGACTTGCCATCTATTGAGGTCTGATACTTGATGAAAGGAACGATTTGTTCGATAGCTGAACCAGCCTCACTATAATCACGGAATAGCACAACAGCATTAGGCAGAAAACTGTCGTGGACCAACTTAAGCATTTGTTTTGTCTCTGGTGCGTCGGCATTGCCTGCAATTACTATTTCCTGGGTGGGTCCGATCCAAAAGCTCAACGCTGTCAGCATCGCAGATGAATAAGCGGGCGACTGTTTCAACTGCTGCGAGAACAACTCGAGCACTTTACTGCCTTGTTCGGTAAAGTTTTGATTCATTGTTAACCTGCCAAGTTTCAATAAAGCCAGAGCTGCGATTGAGTTGCCAGACGGAATTGCTCCGTCCGAACCGGGCTTGTTGCGGGCAATCAGCTTTTCAGTGTCTTTGCCGGTGAGAAAGAAACCTCCTTGCTCATTATCGGCAAAAAACTCTATCATCTCTTCGCTAAGCTCTTTCGCCTCGATGAGCCATTTGGTATCGAAGGTCGCCTCGTACAGATCCAATAAGGCCATTATCATAAATGCGTAATCATCGAGAAAGGCCGGCTCGACAATACGCCCATCACGGTAGTACCGCATCAATCGTCCCCTTTTGTGCAAAGTATTCAATATAAAGCAAGCTGCACGCTCGGCAGCGTTTACATATTTATCCTCTTGAAGGACTGCCCCACCATAGGCCAGCGATGAAATCATCAAGCCGTTCCATGCAGTGATGATTTTGTCATCTCTGTGCGGTCTGATTCTTTTTGAGCGTTCATCAAAAATCTTAGTACGAGCGGTTGCCAGGATACTTGCTCCAATAGTGCGATCTTTTTTAAACTGTTCTCCAAGTTGCTGTATCGGGGTTGCAATATTGAGGATGGTCTTGCCCTCTTCAAAATTACCTTCCTCAGTAACGCCATAGTAAGCAATAAATACTTCGGTTTCGTCTTTGCCTAAAATAAGTTTAATTTGTTTTGGGTCCCACACATAGAATGCACCTTCTTTTCCTTCGCTGTCGGCGTCTTCTGCACTATAGAAACCGCCATTAGTATCGGTCATGTCTCGCAGTACATAATCAAAAATCTCCCGTGCGGTTGTAGCATATTTTTGATTTTTGGTAATCTGGTAGGTCTGGAGATAGGCCTTGCTGAGCAATGCCTGGTCGTAAAGCATCTTCTCAAAATGCGGGATAAGCCACTGCGCGTCGGTTGCATAGCGATGGAAGCCGCCGCCGATATGGTCATAAATGCCCCCTTTGGCCGTTGCGTTAAGCGTCTTTTCGACCATCTCCAGAGCTTGTTCATCTGCGGTGCGCTGCCAATAACACAACAGGAATGAGAGATTAGTCGGTTGAGGAAATTTCGGAGCAATCCCGAAACCTCCATTGGTACCATCAAAAGTGTCCCGGAAATAATCAAAACCCCCTTTAAGTATCTCTGGTGAAAGTTTCTCTCTATCAGTTGGCTCAATTAAGCTTGCCAGAACTTCGCTTAGCTTATCCGCTGAATCGACCAGTTCCTGCCGTCTGTTTTTCCATGCATCAGCAATAGATCGGAGCACTCGCTCAAAACCTGGGCGGCCATATACATCTCTCGGGGGGAAATACGTTCCACCATAAAAGGGTTTGCCGTCAGGTGTAAGGAAGACTGACAGAGGCCAACCACCAGAGCCGGTCATCATCAGAACAGCATTCATATATATCTGGTCAACATCCGGACGCTGCTCCCTGTCAACCTTGATGTTAATAAAATGTTCATTCATTATTTCGGCAATGCGTTCATTCTCAAAGCTTTCATATTCCATCACATGACACCAGTGACAGGTTGAGTATCCAATTGAAAGAAAGATAGGTTTATCTTCTTTTTTAGCGCGCTCAAAGGCCTCAGAGCTCCAGGGATACCAATCAACGGGATTGTGAGCGTGTTGTAACAGATAAGGACTGGTCTCTTTGATAAGTCTGTTGGTATACTTATGTACGGCCATTATTGTCGGCATATTCTCTTCTCCAGTTATCCTATAGCCCTCTATGAGAAGACCGATAAAGACAATAGTACTGAGACTCTGATAAAAAACCTTTCGTACCATTTTATGCTGCGTTCAAAAAACAACGGCTATTTCTTTTGCCTTGTTAATAGCTTCCTGGCGCTTCACGGCTGCAACATCCGGGCCGCCCTGCAAGGTCGGTTCGACGACCACAGAGCGAATATTCTTAAAACCAATAAATCCAAATACTAATTCGATATACTTGGTCTGCAGGTCGAACGCTTCAGTTGCACTACCTGCGGGATATTCGCCGCCGCGGGCATACACAGCCAACATTGATTTTCCAACTACAAGTCCCTGGTATCCAGTATCTTCACTATAGCTGAATGTGTAGCCGGGCTGAACTAAAAGGTCGATATACTGCTTGAGCCGATATGGAATACTAAAATTCCACATCGGCACGGCAAGGACATACTTGTCTGCCGAGGTAAACTGCTCAATTACTTTCTCAACATTCTTCCATACTTGCAGTTCCTCTTCTGAATGTGACTGGCCGTGCAAAATCGTATACTTGGCCTGTACCGCCAGGCCGTCAAAATTTGGAATCGACACTTCAAACACGTTCAAAGCCACAATCTCATCATCCGGATGCGTTCGTTCATATGCTCCAATAAAGGCATCGGCAACAGCAATAGAATGTGACCTTAGAACTCTCGGAGAAGCTTGAATGTATAAAAGCTTGCTCATGATTTTTTCCTTTTCTTAGCTTTAGCCGTTTTTATTTGAGTGCGTAAGAGGCAAGCGATTACATAATGCTAATCCGTTACCTCAATATCGGCGTCACCTTCCCATGTTCCGTGCAGATTGCAATGCTCGAAGGCACGCAGCTTGCCGTGGATATGGTCCAGTGACAGACAAAGCTTCATAATTGGACATGTCGTCCTCGCCGTGAAGTCTATCCTCGCAAGGTAGGTGTGGTAGGCATACAACTCAATAAACTCGATGTGATGGCCCGGCTCATTCGGATGCTCCATGAGCTTACCTACCTCCACTTTCACCTCGAAACATTCGCCTTTTCGTGCGCTTTTGGGAACCGTGATAACCGGCAGATGCTTCTTTTCCAGATCTGTCATATTGTCAGAATCCTTGACCACATTCACGCCGCAAAATAGATCTTTTTCGCATTTAATAGCACTTGTTACATTACCTGACATGTTTCATTCTCCTTTCCTGTAATTTATGTTTGGGATTCTCCGGACAGTTCCTTCAGAACTGACTTTATTTACCGAGAGCTTGCTTCAAATCCATCGCGTGCTCTTGCTCCGTAGCCAGGATATTCCTTAGCTGCTGTGCTAACGCGAATTCTTTGAGCTGCTCAGCTTGTTCTACTCTTATCTTATACCTCTTTATGGCGTCCTCCTCGCCATCCAGGTCCTGCTGCAGCATTTTATCATTGTCTTTGGAAGTCAGGATTTTGCCAACATTAACACTCGGGCTGCCCCCGAGGTAATCTATCTGGTCTGCCAGAATCATAGCGTGTTGGATTTCTTCATTAGCGTGAATTTTAAGCTCCTTGATGATATCTCCGTAAGCTGCGCCAGTCATCACTGCTGCGTGATTTATGTACTGTATCGCTGCGGAATACTCCAATTCCAAATCCATGTTTAACAAATCAATCAATTTTTTCAGCTTTATAGCCATTTTCTTATCTCCTGCAAAATTATCGTTAATTGTCTAAACTCTACTGCTTCAGGGTAAACGACCTTTGAAGGTCAACGAAATTGTACGACCTGACAATTTTAGTTACTTTGCATACTCCGGTTCGTTTCCCTGTTTCCACTTTATGTTGCAGCCCAAGCTCGGTTTTTGCTCTTCGGAGACCGGCTTTCCTTCAAGAACGGCATCAATCGCCGCTGTAAGGTCGGCTCCAGTGACAGGTATCCCGGTGCCAGGCCGACTGTCATCCATCTGGCCTCGATAAACAAGCGTTCTTTTACTATCGAACAAAAAGAAATCTGGTGTACAAGCGGCACGATATGCCTTCGCAACCTCTTGAGTCTCATCATAAAGATAGGGAAAGGTGAAACCTGTCTCTTTGACAACCTTAGCCATCATCGCCGGGCTGTCGTCTGGATAATTGACAACATCATTCGAATTTATTCCGACGACCGCGACTCCTTTTGCCTGATACTCTTTAACGAGTTCAACCATCGCGCCTAAAATATGTTTCACAAACGGACAATGGTTACACATGAAGATGACCAAAAAAGCCGGCGCTTCCTTAAAGTCGCTTAAGGACACCACATTACCTGCGGTATCAGGCAATTTAAAATCCAGTGCCGATGTTCCCAAGGGAAGCATTTCTGAAGCTGTTACAGCCATAATAAATTCCTTTCCTATGAGTTAACCGCAATACACGTTTATTGAGAAACTCTCAACACAATCTTTCCAAACTGTTTTCCTGCCTCCATTTTGCTCATCGCATCTCTCACATCTTCCAACGGTGCCACCGAGTCTATAACGGGCTTTAGCTTAGCCGTTGTAACAGCCTTGAGCATTTGCCGAAAATCCTCATCCGAGCCCATTGTTGAACCGAGAATCGTCAACTGGTTCCAGTAAAGAATCTGCAAATTCGTAGGGGCTTGAGGTCCGGATGTTACACCACATAACACAATCTTGCCACCTCGCCGCACTGCTGAAAAGTCAACAGGCCAAGTGGCAGCTCCTACAGTATCAATAATAATATCAACGCCCCTGCCGGACGTAACATCTTTTACACATTGCGCCACATCATCAACCACCTTATAATTAATTGTGTGATCGGCACCGATTTGAACTGCACGATCCAGTTTTTCATCTGTTGACGAGGTAACGGTTACCTGGGCACCGGCGAGCTTGGCCAACTGTAGAGCACAAAGAGCAACGCTTCCTCCTATCCCATGTATCAAAACCGTTTGGCCCGGTTTGAGCCGGGCTCGTGTCATAAGCATTCGCCAGGCGGTAAGATACGATAGTACAAATGTCCCCGCTTCATCAAAATTCATATGGGAAGGTTTCGGGAACAAGTTACGGGCTGGCACAGCTACCTGTTCTGCAAACGTTCCCTGCCGAGTCATACCCATAATCCCAAACGAGATACACTCGCTTTGTTCGCCGCGGCGACAATATTCACAAGAACCGCAACTCAAGCCCGGATTCAAAATTACCTCATCGCCAATGTTTACGCTTCTTACATTTGCACCAACGCCAATCACAATACCTGCAGCGTCGGAGCCCATTACATGCGGCATCGACACTTCAAGACCGGGTCTGCCTTTTCTGACCCATATATCAAGGTGATTGAGGCCGGCGGAGCGGACCTTCAAAATGACTTCATCTTCGGCAGGCTCCGGCTCAGAAACCCGACCAATTTCTACACGGTCCAGTCCACCGTGCTTTTGAATAACTACTGCTTTCATCACAAACACCCCGGAAGTAGCACCGGCTACGAACGTAAGTTAAGTTACCTTTCAGTTAAAATTGCCTCGCTCGGACAATTATCTGCCAGTCAGAACCTCAGAACTCCTGAGCATTTGGGCTAAGTCTTCATCTACATTGCTAATCGGACTGATATTGAACTTCTCGACCAGCACGTTCAGTACGTTTGGGCTTATAAACGCCGGCAGGCTTGGGCCAAGCTTTATGTTCTTAATACCGAGGTACAACAGCGTCAAAAGAATCGCCACGGCCTTCTGTTCATACCATGATACCACAAAGGAAAGCGGCAGCTCGTTGACGCTACAATCAAATGCTTCGGCAAGTGCCATTGCAATTTTAATCGCCGAATAGCAATCATTGCACTGGCCTGTATCAACCAAACGTGGAATCCCGCCAATATCACCATGGTAGCGCGCGTTTAATCGATACTTCCCACACGCTGCGGTTAATATTACGCAATCGGCCGGTACCTTCTCAGCAAATTCGGTAAAGTAATTGCGTCCCGGCTTGGCACCATCACAGCCGCCAATAAAGAAGAAATGCCGGATCTTACCTGCCTTCACAGCCTCAATAATTTTGTCAGCCAAAGCAAGCACGGCTGTGTAATGAAAGCCGGTGCTCAGGGTTCCCTGCGGATTTTCCGGCAGTTCCGGCTGGGCCAAGGCTTTTTCAATTACTTCGCTGAAATCTCTGTTCTTGATGTGCTTTACGCCTTCGACACCAGCTATCCCGCAGGTAAACATCCTATCCCTATAAGATTCTTTCGGAATCATAACACAGTTGGTCGTTACCAGAATCGCGCCGCTGAACTCGTCGAACTCTTTTTTCTGACTCTGCCATGCGGTGCCGTAATTTCCCACAAGATGCTTGAACCTCCTGAGCTCTGGATAACCGTGGGCAGGCAGCATCTCGCCGTGGGTATAAACATTAATGCCCCTGCCCTCGGTTTGTTTCAGCAATTCATAGAGGTCCAGCAAATCATGACCGGTAACAACAATTCCCGGGCCGGCTTTGGTACCTCTCGGCACCATTACCGGCTTAGGATTGCCAAATGTTGATATGTGTGCATTGTTGAGCATCTCTATGACACGAAAGTTCATCTCGCCGGCTTTCAATACCAACTCCAGGTAACGGTTCAAGTCGAAATCTACATTCGTAAGCGTTGAGAACATCGCCTCGTGCATAAAAGCGTCGGCCTGCTCATCCTTTTGTCCAAGCTCTCGTGCATGATACGCGTAAGCAGCTATGCCTTTTAATCCAAACATAAGTGTATCCTGCAGACTTTGAATGTCCTCGTTTTTGCCGCAAACGCCAACCTTTGTGCACCCCGCACCGCCGGTTGTTTGCTCACACTGATAACAAAACATAACTTATCCTTTCGCTTTTTAATTAATCAAATAGTCGGCTTTTCTGGTGCTATTTCGTTTGAACCTTGATTACCTTAGGTTTCGCTTCTTCTTTTTTAGCCATCTCTATTGTTAAAACACCGTGGTCATAGGTTGCATTGGTATTGTTGCTATCGACGTATTCTGGAAGGTCTATTACTCTGTGGAAATCGCCGCGCCGTGTTTCGTTGTACCAGCATTGTTCGTCTTTAGCAGCCTCTTCACAAGGGATCCTTTTGCCGCGAACCAAAAGCCTGTTGTCTTCGACGGAGATTTCGACTTCTTTCGGATCTACGCCGGGTATGTCTATTCGCACTAAAACAGACTTATCTGTAATGTGAATATCCACCGGCGGATGCCAAAATCCTTCTCCCGACACAGAGAATAGTGGTCTTCCAAAAAACCTTCTCATCATTCTTTGCATTTCGTTCCCAATAAAATCAGAGGGACGTTGTGAGAGTATATCTGCCATTTTGATATCTCCTATCTTTTTATGATTGTAGTTTATTTGCCTTACACCTTTTTTCCCGTCTTATCTTTTAGGTGTCCGGTACCATTGGTTCGTTTTTCACAAACCAAAACTCTCAGAAAACAATAACTACTGCTAACAGAAATTAATTTACTCTTCTATCGAAATTGCCTCAGCAGGGCAATTATTTGCTACCTCCCTACAGGTCTCGTGGAGTTCGGGCGGAACTTCGTCCACTTTCACCACAGCTATCCCTTCTTCATTCAGTTCAAAAGCCTCTGGGCAAATGTCAATATAAGGGACGAACCCACGGCAAATTTTAACATCAACACAAACTTTTTTGCGCGTTTAGGTGCCTTATTAGGATCTTGCAACTTTCAACTTTCTAAACTTTTATGCTATTTTTTCGGTTCACACGTACACTTTTTGGCGGGCTCATTGCATCCTGAGCAGACTTTATTCTTTATGGGCCTGCCACATTTCTTGCACGGCGCACACCCACATCTTTGACACATAATTACACCTCCTTTAAGTTTTCTAAACTAAAACCGAATAGGCATCAACATGTTGTTTATGTCATCGTTATTTTAGAATTCTGCCGTACATTCATATTTCTAAGCTTCCGACGGTGTTCCGAAGTGCATGCCCCATCTTTTCCATATCGCCTTTATCGACGCGATATCATACACAGCTGCAAGTCCGACAGCGGTGTAAATAATCCTGCTAAAAATGCTCATCTCTCCGAAGATCGCGGCCACTAAATCAAAATTGAATACACCAACCAGACCCCAGTTCAAGCCACCTATTGCCAAGAGTGTCCATACTATAAGATCTAATTTTTTCATAGCTTTTCTCCTTTAGAATCTTCATTCATTTTGCGAAAGAACCAAAATCATTTTTATCAGACTTAATTAAATTACAAGTATCTCGAAAACATTGAAAATTTAAACGCCCGCCACGGATGTTCCGCTTACTTCGGTAATACAACCGCATCAATCACGTGAATCACACCATTGGAGCATTTTATGTTCGTCTTGATGACCTTTGCGTTATCCACCATAACACCACTAGCGTCTGCCTTGATCGCCAGCGATTGGCCATTAACGGTCTTGAGATGACTGAGGTTAACGACTTCGGCAGCCATCACTCTGCCGGGCACTACGTGGTAAGTGAGTATCGATGCGAGCTTCTGCTTGTTCTCAGGTTTAAGCAGATTCTCAACCGTACCCTCGGGCAACTTTGCGAAAGCTTCGTCAGTGGGGGCGAAAACTGTGAAAGGTCCTTCCCCTTTAAGCGTGCCCACTAACTCAGCGGCCTTGACTGCTGTAACCAAAGTAGTGAAGTCACCTGCTGCAACGGCATTATCAACTATGTCATTTTGGGCAAAAAGCCCCTTCATACCTCCTGACCCATTGCAACCCAACGGTATAAACACCAAGCCCGCCAAGAGCAATGCGAGAAGTACGACTCCCCAAAAATTTCTCGTTTTCATGACTTCTCCTTTCAAAAATGGACCAAACTATTTGTAACTTTAGATTTCCTTACAAAGAAAAAGGAAATCACATCTTGCTTTTTCAACTGTCCTGTTGATGTTAATCGTCTCAACAAAGATCAAAATCAGCGTGATTCTTATTTTGCTCTTAGCACCTAAAGCTTCGTTTTTGAATTCTAGGGCGCAAACACACCCGCGGCAACATTGTCAGTGCCCTTACGCTCACAACAAGCCTCCATTTCTAACAAGGTATCCGAGTATTCCACTGACATGGAGGCGAACCTTGCTAACACAAACCGATCAATTCGGAGCTATTCTTCGACCTTGATTGCCCCACTTGGACAATCCTCAGCTGTTTCTCTGCAGGACTGCTCAAGTTCAGATGGAACCTGCTCAGTCTTGGCTACCGTCGCGCCTTGGTCATTCAATTCGAAGACTTCGGGACAGGTCTCAATACAAACACCACTGCCGGTACAGAGCTCTTTGTCAACATACACTTTCATTTTTAAATCCTTTCTTTTGACTTTTGGGCATTTTGTAATTTTTATCCTTAACACAATTAAGATCTTTTACTAAAAAGATCTTCCTGCCCTAATTTAGTTAATACTCAAGCGACTACCTAATTACCCTGGGCTGGCAAACCGCGCCTCTAAATGGTGTGACTCTTCCGCAGTTCTTGCAGGCGTATTTCATCTCGGCCACCATTGGCGCGCAGACGTGCCGAGGGTCACCAGTAGAAGCGCCGCAGTACCGGCACACGTACACCTGCTCAGCCTTGGCTGGCGAACAAAGGTGGGAACGGGTTTTCGTAACTTTCCCACAGGCTGAACAGGTATAAACGGCCACTTTATTTGGCTTTGCGGCTTTGGCCTTCTTCCTTTTTGCAGTCTTAGCCATAAGACTACTCCTTTCTTTCGATGTTCTTTGTTTTGCTACAGCTTACATTTCAGGTATCTTGCAACATCCCGGCGAACCTTTCACGAGCCCACACTCCGGACACGTGGGTTGATTTGGCTTACAGCACAAATCACTACCTTTTATTTGGCCGCATCCAGTGCAAATTGCCGCCGTCTCGGCACCTTCAGGAATACTGCAGCAACCTGGCGAGTCCTTAGCAAGACCACAACCGGCACATGTAGCCTGACCCGGCTTGCAACACAGTTCGCTGCCTTTTATTTGGCCACAGTCGGTACAAAGCTCAACAGTCTCCACAGCCTGCGCTGTACTTTCGCCAGACTTCTTGCAGCCATTGACGGCCAGAACCACTCCAACCGAAGCCACCACCAACACAATCGTCAGAAATTCTTTGTTCACTTTCATGATCAGCTCCTTTCAAATCATTTCCTATTCGAGACTGTTCAAAACATACATTCTGCCTTTTTCGAAAAAGTTCAAACCCTTTAAGCTGATTGATAACAGCTAACTAACGGCCTGGCTAATGCCCAGCCATGATAGCAAAGTCAGTGATGTTCACCTCACAATCAATATTCAAATCGCCCGAAATCCTGGTTGGTGGTAGAAAGCTCGACTATTTTCAGGACCATCCCGCCGGTACCAAATGGCCCGAGATTAGTGCCAGCCAGCAAATACAACTCACCGGCTGCATCTTGCCCAAAGGCCTTGACGTACAATCCGAGGTTGCGGTCATCTACACCAATAGTGAATTCCTGAATCATCCCTGTGCCGAGATCGGCATAGAGCAATCGACCATCCGCAACGAAAAAGC
>CAYGBH010000002.1:0-40491 GCA_964348055.1 uncultured Pirellulales bacterium | reverse complement strand
TGAAGCCGAAGCTGGCGAAATAACGTATGAGGATGTCAAGAAACGGCTGGTGATTTATCTCTGCCATTGGCTTGGGGCGGTCATTAACAACCTCGGCAATCCGGCTTCCTAGGCCGCCGCACAGCACTACAACGTCGATGTCTTCAAGTTTATTTTCAGTAAGGTCTTTAGTTTGCATAGAGAGTTATCTGACTGCCTAAGGTCTCGAAATGGAAAGGAACATATAAGAGGTTCTTCAAGGCCTCTTTAACCATCCGCTGCCTGCGCGGCGGAACAAACAAGAGCATAAAACCTCCGCCTCCGGCACCACATAACTTTCCGCCCAAGGCGCCAGCCTTGATAGCGGTATCATAGATTTCATCTATCACATCTGTGCTTACCCTGCTTGATAAGCTTCTCTTGAGTTTCCAGGATTCGTCAAGAAGCTTGCCGAAGCTTTCTATTCCCTCCGCGCCATTGTTTAGAATGCTGACTGCTTCCTCAGCCATCTGCGTTATCGTGCGCAATTCGGCGGTTTTCGAGGAGATATTCTGAATCTGCTCGGAGGCAATCTCAGATGCGGTCCTGGAAAATCCGGTAAAAAAGAACATCAGATGGTTTTGAAGCTCTGTTATCTTTTTCTGGTTTACGGTTACCGGCTGCACAAAGAAATTCTCCCTGTCGCTGAATTTTATCCAGTTGAGTCCGCCAAAAGCAGCGGCGACCTGGTCCTGTGAGCCTACGTCCTCTCCTATGACGTCCTGTTCGATGTAAATCGCATTCGAGGCAAGCCGCCTTTTGCCGACCATTTTGCCTTCCAGCGCGTACAGAGTATTCAAAAAGCCGACGGTAAATGCGGAACTCGAACCGATCCCCGACCGTGCAGGTAAGTCGCTGGTGTGCACCATCTCGATACCGTGGTCTATTCTCATAAACCGCAGGCACTCCCGTACCGAAGGATGCTTGATTTCCGAAATACTGCTTACCTCCTCACGCAACCTGTATCTTATCAAGTACTTATGTTTGAAAAACGGCGGCAAAACCCGGCAGCTGATGTAGCAATATTTGTCGATGGTTGTATTCAGCACGACTCCGCCATTTTCTCTGTACCAGCGCGGATAATCCGTACCGCCCCCGAAGAACGAGATACGAAATGGCGTTCTACTGATAATCATCGATTATTCTCGTTACTTTGCTTTTGACGAACCTTCTTCGTTACTTTCTTTGGTGTTTGCTGCAAATTTCGTGCCTGCTGCCAAAAACTGCGATTGTTCGCCATTTTGCCGCCAGGCCGATTAAATCCGTAAAATTATTGAACAAAACCGCTTCGAAACGAGGGATTAAAGCCCCCAGCGTGACGATGCGTATCAAAAATATGTCAATCGGCTCCTAAGTTCTTTTTTGAAAAGCTCGCTATACACTACGTTGTTGATTGATAAGCGGTTGTCGGTCTTGAAAGACCCCGCGTTCTTCTGTACCAGTCAACAGTCTTTCTTATGCCCTCGGCCAGAGGTGTTTTTGCCGTGAATCCGAGAAGTTGCTTTGCTTTAGTTGTGTCGATCAGTCTTTTCGGTATCATCGTCGGTTTGGAAGTGTCGAACACAATCCTTGCATCGGTATAACCATCTACGTCAAGCATAGTCTGCAGCGCCTGTTTGATGCTGCATGGCACAGACGTTGCAATGTTCATAGGGGCAAACGTTTCGATTCGTTCCGTTGCCAGCAGCATACCCTCTACAAAATCATCTATGTAAATGAAATCCTTGATGTCATTCCCGTCGCCCCAGACTTCAATCGGGTCGTGTCTCTCGACAACCTTGCGAATCAAGGCGGGTAAGACGTGAGATGTCTCCCATTCAAAGTCATCATTTGGGCCGTATATATTTGCTGGTCTGACGACAACCGTCCCCATAGTTCTTTTTATTTTCTCGGCATACATTTGGCAGAGGATTTCTGTGAACTGTTTCATCCAGGCCACACAGAAATACTTTTCAAACATTTGTCCCGGCATCATTTCGTTTTCCTTGACCGGATGGTCCGCGACGGGATAGACTGTGTTGCTGCTGATGAATAAGAATTTTTGAACACCCGCTCTGTAAGCTGCTTCCAGCATCAGCGTATTCATCACAACGTTGCCGGTGACGTGAACCAATGGTGCTTTCTCCATGACGGCGGCTCCGGAAGTGTTTGCAGCGCACATAAAAACAAAGTCGACTTCTTGAACAGCCCTCTGACAATCTTCTCTTTTAGTCAAATCGCACCAGATATACTTAATGTGCTCATTGTCAGTAACCGCCTGCTTTTTATGCAGCGTGGCTGTGACTTCGGCACCTAATTCCAGAAGCCGTTTTATCAGATTAACTCCGACGAAACCAGCCCCGCCTGCCACAAGCACTTTACTATTTCTGAACATCTCGAACAAAGCAACATCGCCTCTCTACGAAAATGATAGAACAAGGCAAGCTCAAACCGAGCCTTGTGATTCATCCCTTTCTGACAAGATCGGATTCTTAATCGGCCACCAGATATTAAGCTGCCGGTCGTCCCATTTGTATGTGAATTGACTTGCACGGTCGTAGTATGTTGACTGCTTATAATGGAAAATAGTCATACTGCTGAGCGCTAAATGGGCATTGCCGTGCCTCGGTGGAACCAGCACCTGCAGCCTGTTCTTATCTGATAGAACAAATGCCTGCCACTTACCAAAATCTTTGGACTGCTTGTCGCAGTTGACCACCACTAAATAGAATTTCCCGTACAAACATGATACCAGCTTCCAGGTCTGGTCATCCCCGTGAATACCTCTCAGTACGTTTCTGGACGATACTGAGATATCATCCTGAACAAACTTCACGTCAATACCATTGTCCTTGTATAACTGCTCGTTGTAAGTCTCAACATATTCTCCGCGATGATCCTCGAAAACAAACGGCCTAATCAGCAGCACACCTTCGAGATTTGTTTTCGAAACCTCTATCATCTACTACTCCTTAAAATAGTTCTTCTTATTCAAATACTCATTCTGGTTGTTTGTATACCACTGCCATGTCTCTTTTAGTCCCTGCGCCAGAGAAGTGGTCGGATTATAGTCAATGAGCTCTCTCGCAAGGGATATGTCCATAACCCGGCGAGGAAAGCCAGAAGGCTTGTTAGTGTCAAAGACGTAATTAAAATCCAAGAAGCTATGCAATGTTTCTACCAGTTCTTTGATCGAATAGCCTCGCCCACTGCCGAGATTGACAAAATCCGACTCTGTTCCATGATGCAATGCAAGAATGACCCCCTCTGCGACGTCTCTGCTATACGAAAAGTCACGGATTGCCGAGCCATCTCCCCAGACTACAACCGGGTTCTGCTTTTGATATATCCGGTACATGAGAGTTGGTATGACCATTGCGTTATCCGGGTCAAAATTGTCACCAGGACCGTACACATTGCAAGGCCTGACAACTGAAAAGTTTTCGAGACCGTACTGAATTTTGTAGGCCTTTATTTGTAGTTCAGCCATTCTCTTTGCCCAGCCGGGGAACATATCCATAGGTGGGCCGTCAGGATTTTCGGTTTCTCTAAAAACCTCGGCGCTGGCGTAGGCGCCTATAGAACTGGTATAAACAACTTTTTTGACTCTGTTAAGTCGGGATGCCTCCAATACATTCGTATTCATCATCAAAAGCGGTATAAAGAAACTGGCCGGCTTTGCTTTTGTTACCTGTATTGAGCCTTTTACCCCTGCCAGATGGAAGACGAAATCCATGTCTCTTGTTATCTCCCTGCAAAATTCAAAACTTGCAAGATCTCCAAAAATATGCTCAGCTTGTTCATTAATTTTAATTTTATCCAGAGAGACTATTGCAACATTTGCCTGTGCATTACAAAGAATATCCACGACCTGTCTTCCAATTAGGCCGGTCCCACCGGTGACCAGCACATTACTCCCGGCAAAACCTCTTAGTACTTCTTCTCTTATCACTAAACACTCCGTGTACTATTGTTGGTTTTATTCAACTACAAAATGTGAAACCTTCGAAGCATAAAGATATCTCTTTAAGCATATATTATTGAGCCCAAAAACTTCTTTAAGTGCGATAGTCTCGCCAGGACAATCATGATCATTCACTTCATCAAATCCCAACACACTTCCTTTGACCAGATGGGGCTTGATGGCCTCCAAACACTTTCTGGTGGGCTCATAAAGATCCATATCAAAAAATGCAAGAGCAACAACTGTTTCAGGATTTTCTTCGAAGTATTTATCAATTTCGACACACGCATCACCAACTCTTATTTCATACTTCTTAATATGGGACAATGGATTGTCCCTTTCTTGAAAATCCATTATCTTTCTTAGATATTCAACGTAATTTTCAGTAACCGAATACCCCCCCTTTTTGATTAATTCACAATCATCGTAATCTTTATCGGAGATTTTCGGAAAACCTTCAAAAGTATCAAATGCTACTATTTTTCTATGTCGATTAAATGGTTCATAAATTCCTCTGATGGCGGAAAAGAGAGAAATGTTCTGTCCCCACCTCGTTCCAAACTCGACAATAATCCCTTGAACATCTATAATCTGTTGGTAAAGATAATGCATGAAGAGGATTCTTGATAGATTCTTCGAATTTAGAAATAATCCTAAATTCGATAGCAACTCATTATCCGGCAGAGGGCATTTTTTGAAATGCTCCAAGAATTGATTACGGATCTCGCATTCTTCTGAACTACTATAAAACTCGATATTCGGTTCAATTGCTTTTTTTCTCAATTTGCTCATCCCTCTCTACTATGTTTGGCTCTTTATTCAACCACAAAATACGAAACTCTTGAAGTATAACGATATCGCTTTAACTTTATATTATTAAGACCAAAAACCTCTCTCAAGGCTATGGTTTCTCCGGGAGAATCATGGTCGCTTAACTCATCAAAACCCAGCACGCTACCTTTGACCAGGTGTGGTTTTATAGCCTCCAGGCACTTTCTGGTCGGCTCATAAATGTCAAAGTCAAAGTATGCCAATGCGACAACTGTCTCGGGATATTCTTTAAGGTATCTGGCAATTTCGACTACCGCATCTCCTGCCCTTATGTCGAACTTCTTGATGTGGGACAAAGGGTTGTCCAGCTCGTGGTACTCCAGTATCTTCGTAAGATATTCGACATAGTCTTCCGTAACAGAAAGATTACCAACTTGCACTAGGTCGGAAGAACCGTCTTTTTTCGATACGCGGGGAAAACCCGCAAATGTATCAAAGCCGATTATTTTCCTGTGACGGTTAAAAGGCTCATATATACCTCTAAGCGCGGCGAATAAAGCAAGATTCTGTCCCCATCTTGTCCCAAACTCAATTATGATTCCCTGCACATCTACAATTTGCCTATACAGGTGGTCCATAAAAAGAATTCTTGACAAATTCTTCGAATTTAGAAACAAGCCAAGATTCGAAAGAAGCTGATCATCGGGCACAGGACATTTCTTTAGGTGCTCGACAAATTGTTGTCTCATTAGTTTCTCTTGAGCACTATCATAAGTTTTTATTCCTAATCTGGTCTTCTCCACTTTCCTATCCGTTTCATTAAGCATTCTTTTTCTGTTCTTCACATACATAAACGGGGATCGGCTCTTCCCCTTTATGTGCAATAGCCCATGCCCAATAACGAATTCGCCCTTCAATCAAATCGTAGTCGTACTTTCCGGATTCATCCGTACTTTGGGTTACTCTTACTGGCTTGAGGATTTCACCTTTCCGAATGTCTTGTGCCAGGTCGAGCGGGCTTGGCACGAAGCCTAACCCGTTCTCTAAGGCTTCATCGATAGTCTTATAAACGTGTCGATTCCCTCGGCCCCCTGAAATGACGCGAATTCTATCTGTCGCAGCGTATACACATTCCCGAGTAAAGACCTTATTAATCTCTTCAAAATCTTCATCCGAAAGTTCAAAGTCAGCGGCAGAAGCATTCTCTCTTATATGGATGGGGTCCGTTGCTTTGGGAATTGCGATAACGGAAGGCTGAGAAACCAACCAGTTCAAAGCTACTTGAGCCATAGACCTGTTGTACCTGTTGGCAATCATCTCTAATGCCTCGGCTTCCTTATCATCGCTAGCTATTTGTCCTTGATTTAGCGGACTGTAGGCTATCGTTGTTATGCCCTCACTTTCACAGTAAGGAAGAAGACTATTTTCAATATTGCGCTCGAAAAGACTGTATTCAACCTGAACTGAGACAATATCATTTTCAGACAAGGCTGCTTGTGCTGCCTGTAATTGTCTCACAGAAAAATTGCTCAGGCCGACATATCTGACTTTTCCTTCTTTTACCAACTGCTCCATCGCCCGCATAGTCTCATCTATAGGGACTTTAGGGTTTGGCCAGTGTACCTGGTACAAGTCAATATAATCTGTCTTCAGCTTGTGAAGACTTTTTTCGGCTGCGAGCAAGAGGCCGTTATAAGAAAGATGTTCTGGAGATACTTTGGAGGCGATGAAAACTCGGTCTCTGATTCCCTCGATTGCTCTGCCAACTAATTCTTCAGAGTGACCATCGCCGTATGCTTCCGCGGTATCTATGAAATTCATTTCCAATTCAATCCCGAGCCGTAGAGCTTTCACTTGGCTGTCATCTTGGTAGGAGTCTTTGGACAGATAGCCTCCGATGCCCATACAGCCTTGCCCGATAGCTGGTATTTCAGTGTGTCTCTTTCCTAATTCTTTGTATTTCACAGTGCATGCCTCCATAATCAGAAAGCATCTGACACAATTCTTTTAATCGTTCAATAATATTTAGATTTTCAGGGCATTTTTCTTCGCATTGTCCACATTCTAAGCATTTCTCAAAATCATTGCGTCGTATGGTTTGGGCTGTCGCAAACTTTTGAAATTCTCTTTTTTGACTTTTAAAAATGCTTATTACACTGTAGAGCTTCATTAATTTTGGAATGGGGATTTCTGCAGGGCAAGAATCACAATAACGACATGCGGAACAGAGTTTCATACCAGAGAAATAAGAACTCCTGTACTGTTCCGTGATATTGTTGCGAAAAGTACGTCCCAAACGTTCTATCCCATTAACTGATTTTATGTTATTTTTTACTTCACTCGCCTCTGTCATTCCTGAAATAGCTGAGCTAATTGATGGTAACGATAGAACAAATTGCAGACCTGTTACTGCCGAATCATCACTATCTTGGTCAGTAAGAATATCGGATAGGAAAAGCACAACGCCACCATAAAGCGGTTTCATTGCAATTACTCCTAATCCCTTCCTGTTAGCATAATTGATTACATCTTCATAGGTTGTGTCAATAATACTGTAAGAAAGAATAGCCAATTCGAATTCGCCGGAATCGATGTACTCTTTTATATTCTCCGCACTATCATGACTCGAAAAACCAAAATGGTCTATAATTCCCTCCTCCACAAGTTTCCTGACGCCATCAATAAACCCAAATCTTTTTCTTGCAGCTTTAAAATGTTCAAGATCAAAAATATTCCAGGCATTAAAAATATCTATTTTATCAACACTCAATCTCTTCAAGGACAGTTCAACATTCTGAAATAGGTCATCCTGTGAAATTGGCACGCCGTGTTCATCTACAAGACTGCATTTAGTTGATATATATACCTTGTGTCTATAACCTTTGATTGCATCACCGATGATAAGTTCACTATCTCCATAGCCGGGGCCTGTTTCAAATAAATTGATTCCTTGAGACGCGGCCTCTATTATTGCTTTCCTGGATTCGTCAGAGTTTATTAAGCGCGCGCCTCCAAATCCCAAAATTGAGACTATTGGACCATTGGAGCCAAGTTGTCTATACTTCATCAGCTCATTATAATTCTTGATCTGATTGCGTTCTTTCGAATCCATACAGACCTGCCCTACATACGCATATTTCTTTGCAGTCGTATTCCTGGATTCATCGTGCAATGGCTTCTTAATTACTCGATGCTTATATCCCACCCTTCGAGACCGTCTGTGTCAAAATTAGTTCTTACAGCGGATTTCTCTTTGTCACCAGTCTCTTCTAAAAGTAGATTCTTCATCTGATTGCGAATCCCATTCAATTGATGAGCAAATTTCAGCAATTCCGAATAGTGCTCTGGGTCTTTTTGCATCTTATCCTTGTTGTACCAGATATGAAGATTCATCTGCGAAAGCATAATAATGATTCTTATCAGCCGTGCAGATAGCTTCAGCTCTCTTTCTTCAATTATCAAGTCTATGTCATGAGCTAATTTCTTCATCTCTTCAGCACAGCTTTCTTTATTTTCCGGTATCAGCACTTCTTTGATTTGGTCTATCGTCAGACGGTCTATCAACTCCGCGAGCGGCAATAAATATCGTCGTTCTTTCCTTCTCATGGTATACCCCTTTTTTGGGTGTGCTAATTCTGCATTACCAAGATACCAATCGACTGTCTTTTTGATACCCTCTTTAAGGTTTGTTTTTGACTGAAATCCTATAAGCTTCTTGGCTCTTTCCATTGACAATATCCGCACGGAGTCGCCGGATGGTTTTGCTGTATCCCATTCTATTCGCGGTGGTTCAGAAACGCACTGCGCAATGGTTTCTGCCAATTCTTTTATGGCGGTGCCTTTTCCGCTCCCAAGATTTATTGGCACACAAGGCGGTGCTTTTTCAAGAGCAACCAGCATCCAATAAGCCACTTCTTCCGAAAAAATGAAATCTCTTACTGCCGACCCGTCACCCCATACTTTTACTGGGTTTTCACCATCAATCATTCTTCTTATTAGTGCAGGTATAACTTGTGCAGTTGCAGGGTCAAAATCGTCAAAAGGACCATATACGTTTGATGGTCTGACTATTCTAACTGCTTCCCAGCCGTACTCCTGTAAATATGCTTCGCCTTGAACTTCCCCTATCCGCTTGGCAAGTCCTGGAATACGGTCATTTTGCTTTGGTAGGCCATTCCACAGACAGTCTTCCTCTTTAGGTAACGATGATTGAGGATAAGCACAAACACTGCTCACAAAAAGATAGCGACTAACACCATTTCGAAAAGAAGCTTCCATGAGATTTGTCTGAAACCTGAGCATTGGTACGAAATAACTTGCAACTTTGGTCTCGCCGATGCCCGTGGACCCCTTAATTCCTACTAAATTAAACACATAATCTTGATTCTTCGTTGCATCAAGACAATTATTAAAGTTCGTCAAATCCCTTCGCATAAAAAACACTTTGTCCCCAAGGACTGCTCTGGAATATTCAACGCTATCCATAGAGACCACAGTGACATTTGCTTTAAGTTCTATTAGCCTCTTTACAAGAGGAATTCCGATTGTCCCCGTTCCTCCCGCAACAAGCACCTTCCTATCTTTGTACATTGAATCACTCCATTATCGTCTGCTGGTTAAATTATGTGTGTCTGAAAGAGACCTGAGAGCACACGAAAGAAGACTCGTTCAATCGCTTTATATACTCGTCCAGTTTCTTCTTGGGGAGCTGTGAGTAAGCATACTCTTGTAATTGCTTTCTCTTTTCCCAACTCAAATCATCACTTTCCATGACTCTATAATCCTGCTTTCCATAATGGTCCCAATTGTTGGAGAGTATTTTCATGCCGTACATATTTTTCGATGCCATTTCCCGCATTTCCGTTCCCGGAAACGGTATGGCAATAGGAAAGGTATTAGAGTACATATCTAACTCTTTCGCTAATTCCACGCTTTTTAGCACATCTGCCTCCGAGTCTCCTGGAAGACCGATAATAAACGCTCCGACAGGTGTAATACCAGCCTGTTTGGTCCATTTAACGGCATCGTATATTTGCGACAAGGTAGTTCCCTTTTTAATCCTCTTCAATGTGGCATCACTGGCGCTTTCGATACCAAAGAATATATAATAACAGCCTGCTTCCTTCATTCGCTGAAAGAGTTCCGGTGACACGTTGCTCACGCGCATAGAGCAGGACCAGTTAATCTTCTTATTAAGTCCGCGATAGATTGACTGGGAAAAGAACTGCTCCGCCCAATCTTTGCTAAGGACGAATGTTTCATCCAAAAAAGCAATCGACTCACACCCATATTCCTCAATATTTCGCTCGATCTCGGAGATTACTGACTCGACGCTTCGACGGCGAACTTTGTCCCCCAAAGCACGGCAGCAAAAGACACAACGAAACGGACAGCCTCTACCTGTAACAACTGGTAACTCTTGCCTGGTCCTGTGAGGACAGTTTCCTGGATACTTTGTCAGGTCAAACTCTTCCCATGCAGGCAACGGTATTCCTTCGATGTTTTGAATCGGAACGCATGAGTGGTCCTTTTTACCCTTGGTTACAACACCTGACAACCTGGATAAGGCGTCATAATTCCCAAGACAGTCGAAGATTTTCGGTAAAAGATTCTCGGCTTCTCCGCAGACTACAAAATCAAAATCCGGGAATTCTTCAAAGGTCTCCTCTGGAACGGCGCTTGCGTGAGCGCCGCCAACACATATTAATGCCTCGGGCATTTGCTGTTTTATCTTCGCGGCAATTGTGCCAGCGGCACTAATTTGAATTGAATATGCGGTAATACCAATCAAAGACGGCTTCGTTTTGGTAACGTATTGTAATAATTCTTCAACCGAAAAACCATCCATGACCATGTCGATATACTTTGCCCTGCAGCCATTCTTTTTGGCTACAGCCAGAAGGTATGCAATGCCGATGTGCGGCGTTTCCTGACTGGGGAGGTGTTTTTCGATTCGTATTGCAATTTTCCGCTCCTTTTGATATTGCCAATCAAGACTGGGATTTATGAGTAATAGATCCAATTTACCCTCACTTTTGAAACGACTCTTCGAGTTCAAGTTGTCGCTTAACATATTTTCTTCCTTGTTTGGAGGCCTCTATTTTTATAGTTCTTAAACGTCCAATTTGCGGTCGTTAGCAACATACATTCTTATCAAGTCATAGGTCTCCATACGATATAGCTGTATCCATCGTGAAAAGAACAGCCGAAAGTTTTCCTCACAGCAAGTAGTTCTATTCTCCCTTCTTCTTCGAGCTGCCTTAATCGGGTGAGATAACCTTTCAAATAACCTCTCTTTTCGAGATATTTAGCTGCAACATAGTCAAACAGGGAGCTTTGATCGTACAATTCATAAGCTGTCTCGATGTTGATGCAAACAGAAGGACTTTTTTCCAATAGGAACTCCAAGAAGGATTCAAACCGGGTGCCAAGCTGTTCTAATGCGCCGATAGTAAACACTGCATCATCCGCACCCAGTTCTAAATGGTAGTCGGGTTCGCACATATCGAATAAGACACCGGTCATATTTAACTGTTTGGTCTGTGCGATTTTGCTGATAATGTCACATGAAGCTTTCGACCAGTCCAGTCCGTAGAGTTTTTTCTCCGGGAATAATCGACCAAGCTCGACCAGATTCAATCCTGTGCCGCAGCCGAACTCGTAAACTGCTGCAGCATCGCTGAAGTATTTCCTGAAAAGATAAGTCCTTAGTACTCTTACAAAACAGGTTTCGAAATCCGGATTAGCAGGCCTAATATAACTGCCGTTCAGCCTTACAACTTCGTTACGTTTGACGAATTTCGGGATCAACTGCCCTAAATCAAAACCGCTGTTTATGAAATCTCGTAAGTTTTCAGACCAGCCTTTCTCCCAGGCCGGTTTTCTGTTCGGCCCTGCAACGGGCAGTTCATTGGAATGTATCTTTTTGAGAACTCGCAGGACAATTGCATTTTGCTCATCATGGCTTAGCTTTCTGTATCTGAAATCATATTCAGCGATTAAATCCCGGCAATCGTCGGGGATACCAGCGGCAGTAGTCCCGAACAAACAGGCGAAGTCATCCGAGGTCAATTCAGAATATGTACCGTCACTGGATGATGTTTCACTCACGGGCCGGTTCACCTCAGCTCTTGTCCACCCAATATCACCTCGATACCAGTTTAAAATTGTCTCTGCGACGCCATCCACATCCAAACCGTAAAAAGAATGCATCCAATCTCTGTTACCATAACCCAGACAGGTCTTCTCTAAGATACCTATTCGTTTTAACGGCACCGCTACATCTTTATCTGCTAATATTTCACTGATAATACTGCCGATTCCTCCTACAACAGAATGCTCTTCTAAGGTTACCACTTGTTTTGACTGACTGATAACATCTAAAAGCAGATCTACGTTCACAGGCTTTATTCTGTATAGATCCAGAACCGCCGCATCGATAGAATGCCTGGAAAGTTTTTCTGCCACTTCCAATGCCCGGTGAACCATCAGACCGGTTGCAACTATCAACACATCACCGCCGTCTCCGAACAACGCTAACCCATCAGCGAAATCCTGTATTTTGTCGTATAGTAAGGGCCATTTGCCCTTGTCAATTCTGACATAGACAGGATTATTTTCTTTATACGACATACTCGCCGCAGCGGCAGATGTCACAGGGTCGGAAGGATTAATAATTGTAATACCGTCGAGAGCGCGCATAACTGCTATATCCTGCGTTGCATGATGGGTGGGCCCATCGCTGTTATAAGCGATTCCTGCTCCGACGCCTATTACCGTTACGGCTAATCTCATACAGCATAAATCTATTTTGATTTGCTCATAGCATCTCTGAGTAATAAATGGTGCTATCGCATATATAAAAACCTTTTTACCGGCCAACGCCATGCCTGCAGCGACGCTAACTAAGTTTTGTTCCGCCACGCCTACGTTAATGTACTGGCTGCCTAAGTTTTTCTTAAATTTAGCGAGGCTAAATGCACCCATATCAGCGGTTAGGAATATAACGTCTCTGTCACTTGCTGCTATCTCGTATAACCGGTCAAGAAAAGCGTCTCTTATGTCGACCCTATCAGATGTTTCTAATTTACTGCTCAAACTAATTGTCCTTGATTATTTCAGAGAAAGCTCCTGCCTGGCGATTTCGAGCTCCTTACCACTTGGAACACCATGATGCCACTGAATCTGCTTTTCCATAAACGAAACACCTTTTCCTTTGATGGTGCTGGCAATTATAATTAGCGGTCTGCAGGATTTGCGCTGCCGCAAACCCTCAAAAGCGGCGAACAGTTCTTCAAAACTATGCCCATCAACTTTGGTGGTATCCCAACCGAAAGCACGCCATTTATCCTCGAAAGGTTCCAAGCGATTGCAGTCTTCGGTAAAATCAGTCACGCACTGATAATTGCGGTCAACAATTGCAACCAGATTATTCAAGCTGTGATGTCCTGCAAACATCGCTGCTTCCCAAACCGAGCCCTCGTAACACTCCCCGTCACCGAGCAAAACAACGCTCATACAATCCTTCGCATCCATCTTAAAGCTCAACGCCAAACCTGCGGCGGTACCTAAACCGTGACCAAGAGAGCCTGTATCTGCTTCAACGCCCGGGACATTCCTGTCGGGATGCCCGCCTAACATGCTACCATTTTGACAGTACGAGCTAAGCTCGGATAGTGGGAAGAAACCTAAATCGGCCAGTATGACAAACAATGCCACACACGAGTGCCCCTTACTTAAAATAAGTCTGTCCCTTGAATCGCAATTGGGGTCCTTGGGATCGAATTGAAGAATGCCGCCATAGTAAAGAGCAACCAAAATATCAGTGCAGGATAGCGCTCCGCCAATATGACCGTGCTTAGCCGATGCGATCGTCTCTAATATTTGCCTGCGTACCCACAGAGCCTTCTTTTCTAATTGTCTTATTTTTTCCTGCATAATCTTTTACTTTAGCAAATGCAGATATTAGTCCGTTGACAAGAAGAACGTAGTAATCAATCAAGACTGTCACTTAGTCAAAAAGGTCCCTTAAATTTGTTTTCATAGGCATAGAAGTTTTCGCCGGATAAATCTGTCTCTTCAAGGTGCAGCTTTGCCTCTATCGCTCTGATAATGTCAGTTGCATTCGGATAAAAGAGATTTTCAAGAGGCCTTGTGCACGGACAATGGGTAAACGCAAAGCCCAGTCTATTAACCGGCGATTTGAGCTTTCCGAAACATTTTTCAGCTATTCTGGCGGAAATCTCTGCGCTAAGCCCGCAGTGCAGCCAGTCGTTGTCTGCGACTATGCAATGCCCGGTTTTATTGACGGAATCGACTATGATGTCATCCTCGAGTGGTGCAGCCGAACGCGCATCGACTACCTCAACGCCTACGCCGTGCCTTTTTTTCATGATTTCCGCGGCCCGTAAGGCCTCAACATTCATCCAGGAAATAGCGACGATTGTTACGTCACTGCCGGCCAGCAGTACGTTCGGCTGGCCGATAGGAACCGAATAATCACCTTCGGGAACTTCATCGGTTGCATAATAAAGCCACCTGTGCTCGACAAATATGATGGGGTTATCATCCCTTATGGCGGAAATAAGCAGTCCTTTTGCATCCGCCGGCGTGGTCGGCATAACAACCTTCAGGCCGGGAACATGAGCGAAACAACAGTACATTGTCTTGCTGTGCTGAAATGCTTGTCCCCATCCTCTACCGATAATAGCTCTTACAACCAGGGGCACCTTTAGCTTCCCACCCGACATATATCTGTAGCAGGAAACCATATTGGCCAGTTGATTCATCGCCAGAAGCATAAAATCCATACGCATATGTACATGAATTGGCCTGGCTCCGTTTATCGCGGCACCGAGCCCAAAGCCCGTCATAGCATCTTCCGAAAGAGGCGTATCAAAGCATCTTTCGGGGCCAAATTTCTCCACGAGGCCAGCGGTGGTCCCAAATACCCGTTTGTGGTCCGGTACCCCTATTCCGTACACGAACACCGCAGGGTCCCGTTCCATCTCCTGGGCCATCGCCTCATTGAGTGCTTCGCAATAACTGATTTTCCTCACGCCAACACTCCCTTGTAGAGGTCAGAAATTCCGCTGAAACTCGCTTCTTTTGCTATAGCAACACTACTATTTATTTTAGCGTCGATGTCGGCCTCCAGTTCTGCTATCTGACCCTCTTCCCAGCCCAAATCCCTCAACTTTCTTCTTTGCAGCTCTATCGGATCGGCCTTCAACCATTGCTCGAATTCATCTCTTGAGCGATACCCAGCATCGAAGTCCTGATTTACCCCGACGTGCTCGAGATATCTGAAATACTGCAAGTGAAGGAAGCAGGGCATCGGCCTTGTCTTAATCTGCTCAATTGCTCTACGGGCCAGTTGGTAAATCACTTCCACGTTGGTTGTTTTCTCTTGGTAGACCAGACAATTGAAATTGGATACGATATCAGTAATACAATTATAGCCGCGTCGCTGAGATTTTGGTGTGTGCACAGCAAGACCGTTGTCTTCACAAACAAACAGAAGGGGCAGCTTCATCAGACAGGCAAGGTTAAGACTTTCCCAAAAGATCCCTTCCTCTACGGCACCGTCACCGAAGAAGACCACTACAATCCTGCTGTTCTTTGCGCGTTTATTTGCAAAGGCACATCCCACAGCCACGGGTATCATACTTGCCACAATCGCCGAAGTACCCATGAATCCGTAATCGGGCGAACACAGGTGCATTGAGCCGCCTTTGCCTCTTAAGAACGCCGTTTGCTTGCCGTATATCTCGGCAAAGAAATCGTCGGTACCTTCGGTCTTGGCCAAAAACAAGGCGTGAGACCTGTATGTTCCAAATACCTGGTCGCCGGGTTTTAACGCCTGACAGATGCCGACAGCTATGGCTTCTGCTCCCATCGACATATGCATAGGGGTCTTCATCTGGTCTTCAGAATAATGCGCAATAATCTTCTCTTCGCATCTTCTGATAAGATACAGCTTCTTATAGAACTGCAGATTCAACTTGCTGATTTTGCTCAGTTCTTTGTTTTTTTCTGTAGTAATCACGCCAGTAGTCCAGAGTATCCTTCAGTGTTTTTTCAAATTTTATCTGTGGTCTCCATCCCGTGGCTTTATGAAACTTTTCCACGCAGGGTATTTGCAGGGTGACATCGGAAGGCCGTAATCTCGCCTGGTCAACCTCGATTTTTGTGTCTGGAACAGTTGACATTGCCATCAGTTGTTCGAGCATCTGGCCGACCGTCATCGTTTCAACGCCTCCGATATTGTAAACCTCTCCCGGTGGACAGGTGTTAACCAAAAGCCAGTACGCCCTTACGGCGTCACGAACATCGGAAAACGTCCTCACGCTATCCAGATTTCCCACTTTGACTACAGGCTCAGCCAACTGGGCTTCTATCATTGCTATCTGTTTGGCAAAGTTAGAAACCACAAAAACTTCGCCTCTGCGTGGACCTGTATGTGTGAACATCCTGCTGCGGATAGTTTTAATCTTCCAGGAACTCCAGTATTGAAGTGCCAGCATGTCCTCTCCTACCTTGCTTACCGCATAAGGAGATGCCGGCCGTAGAGGATTACTTTCTTTGATCGGAACTTCATCCTCGGTTACTTGGCCGTACACTTCGGATGAGCTGCATATATGAATTACAGGGTCGTATGAGTCTGATTGCTTTAACTGCTTTACCGCCTCCAACACGTTGCACGTGCCAACAATGTTGGTTCCCAATGTATCGACAGGCGCCAAGAAACTAAAATCAACATACGACTGTGCAGCCAGGTGGAAAATAACATCCGGCTTATACTCGGCTAACATGCTTCTTACCGAAGGAAAGTCCAGCAAGTTGCCATAATACAAAGCTACTCTGTCCAAGACACCTTCGATATTGACCTTTGGTGAGCGCCACCGGACAAAACCGGCAACTTCAACCTCCATATGATTTTCAAGTATATACTCTGCCAGATGGCTTCCCACAAAACCCGTGATACCTGTTATCAATGCTCGCACAATTAGACCCTTCCGTTAATCAAAATACTACTTCGATAAGTCCCGATGGTCTTCTTGCCTCTGCGAACCTGGTTTAGCTTTGCGGCCATATCGGCTTTCTGAGCTGTAATGGCCAGACATAGAGTGTCGTATAATTTCTTCAAATGCTCCCTTCGATTCTTAAATTCAGATGATTCAAGCATTCCGGACTGTGCGATTTTTCCTACGAGGGCATCGGCTTGGTTGCTTAATACCTCAATCCGTCTGCTGGCCGCATTACCTCGCTGGGCAAGCTTGATTTGCTCTTCTAACAGACTCTGCAGCTCATCCAGCACATGTATTTGTTTAAGTGTGCTCATCCGGTTTGCGCCTCCGTCTGTTCTATTTGGGCCAAGCTGTGTTCAACTTCCTCCAAGAGATTGGCTGCATCTTTATGATTGTTGTCCAAGGCTAAGATGTCAGAGAGGATTTTTTTAGACTGTTCGAGGCGACCATCTTTCATATATAGTGCTGCCAGAGGGAACATAACGGAGGTGTCGCCCGGGTGCATGTTCAAATACACCTCCAGATAGTAAGTAACCTTTGCGAACGAGCCCATCTGGCAGGAGGTTTGAAATAGGCCCAGAAGGGCTGTCAGGTTGTCAGTATCCAGCTCGAGGCATTTTAGATACATCTCAAAGGCCTGTTGATAATCTTGCCTCTGTTGTGCGACCAAACCCAGGCCGGTGTAGGCCTTGGTACAATTGCCGTCCAACCGGCGAGCGACTCTGAAGGCTGTTTCGGCGTCATCAAGGAGGTTTTTCTGCAGAGCAATCACTCCAAGCCCAACGTAGGGGCCGGGTTCATCAGGTCCCATCGACGCCGCTTTCTCGTAGCAGTGTTGTGCTTGGGCAAAGTTGCCGACCGAAGTGTAACAATCGCCAAGCTCCTGCAAGACCTCGTAATGCAGAGGTGGGTCATGCTCTTCGGCGACATTTTCTCGTGTTATGTCCATGTCGGTTCTCTTTTTTTGAGTATTTGTTCCGCTCTTTCAAGCAATTCAATCACCGAATCAAGATTCCTTATTTTACGGCCAAACTTTGCCTATATTGACCTCGCTATGCGTTCCCATCCCGATACATTAGGATGGGATTGCTCAAGAACAGACCATCCACGGCTGTTAATCTGTAGAATTAGTGCAAATTTCGTGCCGTTAACCTCTACCAACGTATATTTGCGATTTCGCCGTATTGTCCTGAGAGTCTGTATAAATATCGAACACATATGTAGTTAAAATGGGTATTTTCCGGTCTTTAACCCCGATACATCGTGGCTCTCAGCGGCTATCTGATGAAATCCAGCAGCGACATGGACATAAGGTCGGCAGCTGCTAATAGCGACATTTCGTATAGAACCTCATAGCGAGAGAGGTCTATGGCAATTTGGGCGATATCAGCTTCTTGCAGGCGGGTCGCCTCATCTTCAGCATTGTATTTGCGGTTCTGTAGACTATATTTGAGATCGTCCAGGAATCCGATTTCTGAACCCACTACAACTTGTGTTTGAACAACAAAATTACGTAAATCTTCCAGGGTACTTGACAAGTTATTTTGCAGCGTTTGCAATTGAGCATCGGAAAGTCCTTTTTCGTTCTTTAATACATCCCGGATGGTGATAAGCGTATTGAATATATCATGCGTTCCAGGTATGCTTACCAAATCAACGCCGGTACTGGTTATCCCCGTGGTATTAACATACAAGATTCGTCCAGCCGAATCTGTTACAGCGAGGTTGGTTTCACCGATACCTTCTGTTGTTGTGTCTTCGGTTATATTTATTGTACCCCCGTCTAATGTGTTATCGCCGGCCACTAATTCCGAGACATTGCCAACGGCGTCAGCAAATGTAATGGTAAAGCCGGTGGCGAAAGTTCCTGTTACTGCTACGTCATCCTCATCAAGGTCCGCCAATGCTTCAAGAGCGGCTTCAACTTCAGCAGCACCTTCATCCCATTGAATGGCACTGGTCTTTTGTCCGTCAAAAGTCAAAGTAAAGCTGCCCGAGGTTGGTGCCGCGCTGAAACTCAATGTTTGAACTTCTGAACCTTTCCCCTTGAAAACAGTTACGTAATTGGTTCCATCGTTAATAGAGAGTCTATATTTGTCTGGGTCGGTGTCTTGCGTTATTGTCAGCCAGGTATAACCGGTAACATTCGATGTCCTCGTGCCGGCCTGAGCACCGGTAGAGTCCAGCAGGAATTGGGGGTCGCTGCGATTACTCGAACGGAAAATATCATCGCCTACGTAGAAACCACTCGACAGCACGCCCGGGGCCACTTCTATGTCCCGGTCGTCACTGCTGCCCTGATAAGTTACACTGGTGATTTCTCCACTGGTGCGTTTTACGAGGTATGGCGCCGAGGTCGTATTGCCTCCCCCAAAGATGTATTGATTCATATATTTGGTGTTGCCAAGTGAGACCATGTGTTCCAATATACTGTTGATTCCTTCTGCGGTTCTTTTTCTAACCTCTTCGGTGTAAGTGCCGCTCATAATTTGAGTTAGCTGCACTTCCGCATCCGCAAGAGATGACGTCATATCGTCAATAGTGCTGGATGAAAGCTCCAGTGTGCTCATGACTTCCGAGAGGTTGTCTATATAATTTTCCAGGGACCTTTCCTGAGAATTAAATCCTAAAACCTGGTAAGCGGCAGATGGGTCATCGGAGGCTCGATTTATTCGTGAGCCGGTAGACATTTGTTCCTGAAGGCGAGCCATTGCCTCAGTGTGCAAATACAAAGCAAAGCTAACATTATTATAAATGTTGTTCAGTGTTCCGCTCATTTCTCGTATCTCCTACAGTTCGTTTTCGACTTACGATCTCGAATTTCCGATTGCAAATTGGCCCGCCATAGGTGCCGAGATTGGGGACTTTTCTATTTGCCTTCACAAAATACGTTTCAAGCTTCCTATATTATGTCCATCAGACTAAACATCGATGACTGGACCGTGCTGATATATTTGGCTATTGCCTGAAACATCTGCTCGAAGATCAACATGCGGGCAGCTTCATCGTTGATGTCGACGCCGCTCATCTCGTTTTGCTGACTGGTGAGGTTTTGGACCATAACTTCCATGTTTTCCTGGCGTATTTCCTTAACCAAGACATTTTGACCAAGGTCCGCAACGAGCCAGTGATAAAACTCCGGGACCGTCATAGAGTTTAAACTGCTTATGGTCTGGTCCTTTATTCCTGCCATCCGCAGGGCGTTGGTGTTATCGGTCATATCCGCCCCCAGGGCCGTCGCCACACGGCTCGGCGAATTGGCTATCTCTGAACAAACCGCCATGCTCGTAGCGCTGCTACCGGAGAAGAAGGTATTGATTCCGACCGCTGCTAATACTCCCGAAGTATCCGAGCTTGCCAACGCCTCAATAGTAAATTCTTCATCCACAACCAGCGTGCCGGCTCCGACTGAAATGAAAATCCCATCCCCTATTTCTATGCGGTCGCCGGCCGCATAACCACTGCCGACATTAACCGTCGCAACCACCTGGCTGGCGCCATCTCTAACTTGAATCTGTAGACCACTGGTATTGCCTACGGTGCCGCCGCTTATAACCTTGCCCGTATAAGTCTGGTTTATAGCTCCCGTGTAAATGCCCGATACAGATATCGTCGGCGGTGAAGTCATACTGCTGGTATCGGCCGACAATACTCCAGGAAGAAAATCAAATGCGTAGTCTGCATCAGCTAAGATGTTCAACTTTGAAGAGCTCACCGAAGCAGTTAGGCCGGTAATAGCTGAAATAGCCGTCGCTATGGTGGTTAACGTATCACCGCCTTCATCTGCATCAATAGTAATCTCTTCTCGTGTTATGGTGTCCGTGCTGGTATTGATAACTCTAATATATATTTTCCCGTCGGTTACGGGTGGGTTAAAATCGGCCAGCTCTTCATCCGCCATTGACCAGCCAGTCAGCTGGGTAAATGAGCCATCTGAACCCACTCCCTGAACATGGAATTGATTTATCTGTTGAATTATTGCGCTTGCTAAACTGTCCAGGTTGCTGTGAACGTCAGAGATAAGGTCATTTTTTAACGACAAGAATCCTCCGAGTCGTCCGCCTTGCACGTTTGTGTTATAGCTGTACATGCCGGCGATGGAAACACCAAGGCTGCCGCCGGTAATCAAACCCACCTCCAGTTCAAAAGCAGTGGTGCCTGACACAGCAGGTATTCCAGCAATGCTGACGTTAACTGTGCCGTGCTCTTGAGCCTGGGTCTCTAACCCCACCAATTCCGACAGCTCTGCTATGCGCTGGTCTCTTTGGTCACGCAAATTGTTGGTCTTTCCACCGGTCATTTCTCTTCTTTTTATTTCGCCGTTGAGTTCAGCAGTCTGGCTTATCAGTGTATTAATCAGCTCGATGGTGTTTTCAGCTTCCAATTTAATCTGGTTTTCCAAAGTGTTCAGAAATCCTCCTAATGTTTTAAACTGATCGGCCAGAGTCTCGGCAGTGGTTACAGCCTGGTTTTGCCAAATGGCTTCTGTGGGATGGGCGCTGAGGTCTTGCAATGCGTTGAAAAATTCGTCTATAGCTGCGCTCAAACCACCGCTGGTTGAGAGTTCTCCGAAGGCGTTTTCGACCGAACGCAGCGTGGTAAGCTCCTGTGAGACTTGATCTGATAACGACTGCTGGCGAAGAATCTCCTTCTCCAAAAGATTGTCGATCATTCTGGTGATACTGGTGACATCTACACCCCCTCCCAATATAACGTCACCGATTTGCGCTGAATAGGCAGGAGCCAGATTTACTCTCTGACGGTGGTAGCCATCAGTAGCTGCATTGGCAAGATTGTTGCCAATTATGTCAAAGGCCTTCTGAACTGCACTGAGGCCGCTCATCCCTATGGAGAAACTATCCATCTCTTAACTCCATTTATCCTGCACCAATTGACCCAGCACCAAAACGGCGTGAGCCGAAGCTCTTTTAGTGCGGGACTCAAAACTGCAAATTTACAAGAGACGTGTCAGTTTGCCGTCTGGTTGCACCATTGGAGTTGTAGTAAACCACATCGCTTTTGCCGAGGTCGAAGATACTCTTCAAAAGCAGGTTGTTGAATCTGGTGCATTCGGACAAAAGCAAAGCGGTGCTCAAATGTTCTTTCTTAAGTTCCATAATCAATGATTTTAACTTTGCTTTCATCCGGGTCACTTGAGCTTTTTTTTCTTCTGGCAGACTGGCTTCGATCGACGATAGAGTCATTTGCTCGAGGTTACAGCCAAGAGCATCCGCCAAATCTTTTCGTATTGACTGCCGTTTCAATTCATGGCTTCTATAGCTGCCCGACTCGGCCTGGATGCTCTCAAGTAGTCTGCCCAAGGCGGCATCGTCGCGCTTAACAACCAGGCTGCGCAGCTCATTTAGTTTCAACAGACTCTCTTGGATATGCTGGCTGTCTTTGTCAAGAGCGGCCAGCAGCTCATCGACTTTATCTTCTATTTCAACCGCTGTTGCTTTCATACCTTCCCGTCCATTGGTTGGGTCGGCGGGTTTGCCTGGTCAGCATTGGTCAAGAACTTGTATATATCCTTCCACAGACCGAAACCGCCGTTGTTTGCAATATCGCGGGCCAGATATAGCCAAAATATTCCCTGAACCTGCTTGGAAACTCCATCTTTGTCAAAGCCCCAGTCCCCGATAGTATTTTTCATTTCGTCCAGCAGTTTGTTGAGTAAAATCGATTCAAAATCTTTGGCTATTTGTTTTTTCTTCTCTTCTGAAAAACCGTCGAGTCTCGATTTATCAAGATGCTCCAACGGTGCCGGCGGTGAGACAGGCTCGGTTAATATCAATTTGGCGCTATCCATAAAATTGCTCCCGGATTCTGTCCTACATTATCACCAGCTTGGCTTGAAGGGCACCGGCTTTCTTCAAGGCATTAAATATCGCTATCATGTCTCTCGGTGTTGCTCCTATGGCATTGAGAACCTTGGCCAATTCTGAAACGGTGACCGCCCTGGACACAGGAATCAAATATGCATCCTTCTCTTCAACACCTATTATCGTTTCTTCAACAACTTTTGTTTCGCCGGCATCGGAGAAAGGTGCGATGGGTTGCGAGACGATCGGCATTTCTTTGATTTTTATAACGAGACTGCCCTGGGAAATCGCTACTGCAGATATGCCGACGTTTTCTCCGACCACAATGGTGCCGGTGCGCTCGTTAATAACAACCACCGCAGGGATATCAACCTTAACTTCGGGCTTTGTGATATCGACGATAAAATCAACTATACCCGTGTGACTGATTTCGCTGGGAACTTTAACTTTGACAGTCCCGGCGTCAACCACTATTGCACTGTCCGGATAATCCTGGTTGATGACTCTGCTGATTCGTTCGGCAGTTGAAAAATCGTTGTTTCGCAGATTAAGCGTGATAATCCTGTGGCCGGCGATATATTCAACAAATGTAGCTATCTCTTCTTTTTCGACTATCCCTCCGCCGGGAATTCGCCCGACTGTCTGGTGATTCTTTGTAATTGAAGCTTTATCACCTACTACTGTCCAGCCGCCAATCGAAACTCCTCCTTGGGCTACAGCGTAAACCTGGCCATCAAGACCTTTTAATGGTGTCGGCAGAAGCATTCCGCCTTGAAGGCTTTTGGCGTCTCCCACGGCAGAGACGTCAACGTCGATCTGCGAGCCTTCACGAGCAAAAGGACCCAACTCTGCTGTGGCCATAACTACCGCAACATTGCCGCCGGTCAAATCCGAAGGGGAAAGAACCAGCCCTGAATCCCTCAATATATTCGTCAGCATTTGTCGCGATAGCAGTGTCGTATCGCCGTTGCCTGCCAGACCAATAACTAAGCCAACACCTCTGAGTGGATTGCTGCGAATCCCTTGGATATCAACGATATCCTTTATTCGTTCGCATCGCCCAACGCTGACCATAAGTGTACAGGCCATAAGTGCACAAGTCATAAGTGGGACCCTAACCCCAAAATAGTGCGTTTGAGAACCCCGTACCATTGTGCTCTTTTGCTGTTTTGCCCTTTTGCTCTTTGTTAATTTCATAAGCCATTACTCTCAAAAAAAGTATGCAAATGAAGTAATTAGAACGGCCAAATGATGTCAAATATCGTTCCGAGCCAGCCCGGCTTAGTGTATGGCGCCGCGACACCTGTATTTTTAGTAACAAGACTAAAGTTTGCAACCTGTTCGCTCTTAACTGTGTTATCAAACGCGATGTCACTTGGCCTGACTATGCCGCTTACCTCGATGGTTTGTATATCACCTGCGATATTACGGCTGCGAGTACCCATAATCACAAGGTTGTGATTTGGCAGAACGTCTATGACGACTACGGTGATGAGATCCTCAAAGCTACGTTCGTCTTTGTAGTCAGCCGTGCTGTTCAACTTATTGCCGGATTGGGCGCTTAGACCGAACTCACCGAGGTCGGCGAAACCGCCTACATCTCCATTAAAAGTGGTTGACCGGTCAGTGTTCTTCTTCAGATCTCTTTTTGCTTTGTTATCGACTTTACTGTCTTCAGTGATCTTAATGGTCAGGATGTCGCCTATCTGATGAGCCACATCGTCGGCATATAGAGTTCTCATATTTTTGCCCCTCTTGGCCCAGATAGAACCTGCTTGTGTGTCTGTTACTGGCAGGGCTAAGCTGAGTGCAAAAAAAGTTAAGACCAGCACTAAGACTATTTTACTGTTCATTGTTTCTCCTTCTAAAAAATAGGTTCCACAGTTCCGTCTTCATTGACTCTGGCTAAGATTATTCGTTGCGAGTCTGCGTTTCGCACTTTTATATATTCACCGGCACGGGCCTCTTGCATAGTTTTTCCGATAGCTGTAACCAAAAGCCCCGGCCTTTGGATTCGAATTACAACATTTTGATTTCGCTTAACAATAATTGAAGACTTGAAAGGGCCTAACATATGTGGACGAAGCACGGTGTTTGCCGGCAGCGGGCGTTTGGCGAGCAGGCCATAGGGCGGCCTCCAATCGACAGGCTCAGGATAGTCCGATACGGTCTTTTCTATCTTGACATTCTCGGGACTGATAATCACACCTATGGGAATATCAGCCAGTGCTACCGCTCTGTGGCAATTGTACTTTAACTGGAAAGTTACCTCGCGTACCCCGATTCTTTTGCCGCCGGAAAGAACACCAATCTCAACCCTCGCTTGGCTTCTTATGCTGCTGTGGACTAATCGAAGAGAGAATTTTATATCTTTGTTCGTCTCGCCGATAAAGAAATCTTTGGGCATCCGTATTGGATTCCACTGACAAACTGAAGCACCGGGAGGATTTTGTTCGAGGAAGGAACTTGCCAGCTTAACAAATTCGCCGCTACTGATGGTCTGCCGTTGCTGTCTTACTGTTATTTGTTCCGCACCTTTTAATATTACTTTCGATGCTGGGATTCCGTTGCAAGCCAGTCTGCTCAGGACCATTTTTCTGTCAATGACGATTTCCTGACCCAGTTTTGAAATCTGCCCTAAGATTATTTCGCTGGCCTTGGCTGCAAGTCCGTTCTCAGGCGGATTGCCCCGGATTATGCCGACTTGGCCAAGCCTGAAGGGGACTCCAAACGCGTTATCTCGCGTTTGGGAGCCCGGGCAAGTGTCTTTGATTGTAACCTCTCTCGGGAGGTAAACCTTTAGAGTAGGGTCCTTCTGTGAGTCATTGGTTTTGTTATTCGCTGATACCCGGCAAAATTGAGCTGGCGTTGCCAGACAAATTATTATGATTATGATAATGTTAGCTGTTTTGCTGTTCATTATGATTCCTTATGTAGCTATTTGATTTGCGGTTCGGAGCATATCATCGCCTGCCCTTATTGCGCGGGAATTTATCTCGTATGCTCGCTGGGCGGTGATAAGGTTGATAAGTTCGCTCACCATCTGGACATTGGATTTTTCGAGAAATCCCGACTGGATAATGCCGAAACCAGTTTCTCCCGCCGTGCCGGTCGTAGGTGTACCGCTCGCTTCGGTCTCGGCCAAAAGATTATCTCCTTCGCTCGAAAGACCTGACGGATTGGGAAATCGGGCCAATTGGAGAGTACTTACAACCGATTGCGTTCCCGCAGAATCGGTAACGTTAACGCCTCCATCTTTGCCGATATCAATCGAAACCGCGTCTACGGGAACGCTGATGGCCGGCTCTAAGGGGTATCCGGTGGTGGTAACTAATTGGCCGTCGGCGTTTATTTGCAGCGCTCCATCGCGGGTATACCTTAAATCACCGTTCGGCAAAATTACCTGAAAGAAGCCCTCGCCTCTGATGGCTATATCGAGCTTGTTCCCGGTATTTTGAAACTCACCGGCGCTAAAAACCTTTATCGTCGATGCAACCCGGACGCCACCTCCTATTTCCAAACCACTGGGAGAGGTTACACCCGCAGCCACTTCTGTGCCGGGTTCGGCCAGCTCGACGTAAAGCAGGTCCTGAAAATTGATTTGGCTTCGCTTGAAGCCCGTTGTGTTGACGTTGGCAAGGTTATTGGCAATTACGTCCACCATCATCTGTTGGGCCGTCATACCTGTCGCCGCAGTGGAAAATGCTCTTAACATAATATTGTTCTCCTGAAGGGGCAGGCCGATGTACCTGCCCTTACCCTTGAAATTCCTTAGCCCATAGCTACACTCATAATACTATCCGACGCTTCCTGTGTGGCTGTAATGGACTTCATATTTGCCTCGTAGAGGCGTGCAACCATTATCATATCCACTAATTCATCTATAATCTTAACGTTGGAGGCCTCCTGATAGCCCTGTTTTACGACTATGTTTACGGCTGCAACCGGCACTATATTCGCATCCGGCATCCGGTAGCAGTTCTCGCCGGCTGACGCAAGTTTGTCTTCGTCGTCCTGGAAGTCAACCAATCTGAATTTTCCGATAGCTGTGCCGCTGGCACCGATGCTTCCATCACTTGAGATATTCAGTTGCGAGATTCCCACATTGGTCGGTATCGTGATTGGACCTGCCTCGCCTGCCACGATTCGTCCCTGAGAATCCACTATTTGCCCATTTTGGTTTGCAGAGAATATGCCGTTGCGGGTGTAAAGCGGCCCTTCGGGCGTTTCTACCACAAAAAATCCCTTACCCTGTAGAGCTACATCTAACGGCCGACCTGTCTCGACGATGTTGCCCTGGGAAAAATCAAGTGCCCAGTTCAATTCAACACTCCCGGGAGAGTACGTTTCGACTGCAGCCGGTTGTTCATCAAGGATTTTTGAAAATGCGTTGCATCTCCGTTTGTATCCGACTGTGCTCACATTGGCCAGGTTGTGAGTAATTATCTCGAATTCCTGTGTGAGTGCTTCAATACTTGTACTGACTTGATCCATAATCCCTGCCATTTCAGACTCCTTGCACAGCCGCTGATTCCAGAGCGTTTTCCTCAGTCCCCTCCGTGTTGCCGGTAGAGGCTGAATCATCCTGACCATCGACGCTGGCTCTTGCCGAAGCTGCATTGGCGGCGCGGATTAGCTCATTAACGTCTGAGTCACTGAGGCCTGTCAGTTCAACTGCTATTGACAGACCATTTTCCGTGGCCCTGACGCGCCTGACCTCGCCAATATCTTCTACTATTTTTGAAGGTGTCGTTTCTCTGTCTCGCACCAAAATAGCGGGCATCGAAGCGCTTTCTTGGTACGGGATTGAATCGGCGTCCTTTACTTCATCCAAGCTGAATGCTACCAAAACTCTCTCGCCCGCCTTCACTTCCAGCGGGGCCTCTATGCGCAGACCGGGGCCGCCCAGCTCAGTAACAATCGCAGGTATAAATTCCGGTAGTCCCCACTTGTTGCCGGAGACATTTGCCAACCTTGGCCCCAGCGTTCTTACGAATGGAAAGCGCATGATGAAGGCCGGCTTGTTTACCGGAACACGCAAAAAACGCCGGCGATTAATGAACCGTATGTTATCACTGTGATTCAAAGCCAGAATGTTACCGTTGCAGCTAACTACAGAAGTGTCGAATTCCCAAACTGAAGCGCCGAAATAAAACCGAGCACGCCAGAGCTCGCCCGGCTTGCTTTCCAACGGCGTTGTCAATTTGACGGTAAGTTCCATGTTGTCGTTTTTTATAACGGTGGACTCAATATCAACTAAGTCGGGTGTTTTACGGCGGGTTATATGAAGTTTTTTCCCTATGGAAATTTGCCTGCTGCTCAGTCTTCTCGATTTCGCTGGCGAGCCTATTGAGGCGGAAGTTTTTTTCTGGAAGCCAAGCTTTTCACGCAGGAACGACAGTTCAGTTCTTAACCATTTGCTTTTTTCGGCTTCTTGCCGGGCAAGACTTTCTTCTACCATTTTGGCTGCTCCGTTGTTAAAAGCCCTGGGCATAGTAAAAATGGCCTCGCATCTCTTCAGTCCTGCTTTACGTGCTATCTCAAGCAGGATTTCACGCTCGCGCTTGCTCAAACCCCTTCTTTCAGCATACTTAACAAATAACTGCTCGTTAAGCTTTCGTTCCTGTGCCGCTCGATTATAGCTGACCATCAGGAGCGCTATAGTTAATATGATTATGGCAGCGGTTCCCGTTAGAATAAACCATTGTTCGGTCATAAAGTCGGTACTAAAGCGGCCTGCAGCCCCCCACCGTTCCACCGGTGTAAGCGCCAAAACAACAACATTATACCCTGCTGTTATTACAGGTGCTGTTGTCATCTTAAACTTCCAAAGGGGCTTCCCATTTTGCAATAAGTCGCAAAATGGGAACCCAGTTACTATCTGACAAGATTGGTCAGTTCTCGCAATATTTCATTGGCAACTGTAATGGTCCTTGCGTTTGCCTGGAAGCCGTTTTGGGCCTGGATCATATTGACGAATTCGGTCGCCACATCGGCGTTGGATTTCTCCAATGCCCCACCGTGAATGGCCCCGGCACCGCCGCTCAAGGCCTGCGTGGCTATAGCCCCACCTGAGTTGGCCGAGAAGTTGAAGTAACCACCGCCCTGGCTTTCCAGAGCTGCCGGGTTCTGGAATAACGCTATCATAAGCGTTGCAATGTTTTTCTTGATACCATTGGAGAAAACACCAATAATGGTACCTCCACTATCGACCGAAATTGACGAAAGGCTGCCTGCTTCATAACCATCCTGTTCTCTTGCTACTGCGGTGGAATTTCCGGCGAACTGTGTCAAGCCATCCAGCTGACCTGTAGTACCCATGTTGACCGTCATGACTTGTGGATTTGCGGTATCGTGTCCAAACGTTACCGTAAATGTGGCTGTATCCGAGCCGATCAAGCCGGAGAAAGAACCGTCGCTCGCAGCAAAACCGATATCTTCAATTCGCCGCGCGCCCATATCTACCGCATAGACATCACCGGTAATTGAGGTCATTACCATATCCCAGGTGTTGGCCGTATTTGTTCGAACGAATGCACCTGAGAGAACGTGTTTGCCGCCCTGAGTGTCATAAACCGTGATGTTAATTGGCTTAACTTCTTCGCCGCCGACAGCTGATATTTCAAAATATGCCGGCATTGTAAGTGTACCATCCCCACTCCAGGACATAGCTATGTCAGACTTGCTATAACCGGCAGTGGTATCGGTTATTGTTAATTGCCCGTGGACTAGACTTGCCGTTGCCTCGCTGCCGAGAACGCCTTGCACGGCCCGGCCCTTTGTTGTTTCTGCAACTGTAACTGTCCCGCCTCCCAGGTCGATGTCATTAACTATTAGCAGGGGAACATCTGTCTCTTCCACCGCTGCACCGTCGAACGTAACAATAACATTGGCTGTCCCAAGAGGGCCGTCGGCGACAGTAACATCATCAATACCGGTCAATGCTTCCAGCGCAGTTTCAATTTGAACGGCGGTAGCATTGTAGCCCATCGTACCAGTCGTTTCGGAGCCGAAGCTCAGAGTGAATGTACCGCTTGTAGCCGTACCAGTAATCGTCTGCACTTCGTCAACCCCGGGAGTGCCCTCATCGGTGTTCAGCCAGGTCAGCACGTCCCCCAGCGTAGTGGTTGAGGTAACAGGCATCGTCAGGTCGACCGACGGGCTTGCGCTCGATAAGGCGGTGCCATCCGGTTTATAACCTGAGAAGGTGAGTGTGCCCGAGTTCAGCGTTCCGGTATATTGGTCGAGGTCTGCGAGTCTTGTGGTTGCCGTAGCCGTGGTGCCGTTATTGGTGGTATATGCCACATTCGATTTTACTACATTGGTTTGCGCTGTAGGAAATGTTGAATCGGCGCTTAGGTTGCCGACCACTCTTATTTCAGACGTAGCGTTTGCAGCCATCGCTACATCGTAGGGAACATGAATATTGCTGTCGCCGGCGGTCTGGAAACCTTCACTTACACCTACCGAGCCGATACGCTGAACAAGATAGCCTGTCGCGGGGTCAACCAAATTTGAGTCTGCATCAATGGCAAAAGCGCCTGCGCGAGTGTACACGTCTTTCGAACCGTCATTCACCACAAAATAGCCTTCCCCTTCTATCGCCAGATCCAGCGGATTGCCCGTATTTACGAGATTGCCCTGTGCCATATTTGGAGAAATACCGGATATGCCAACACCACTGCCCATCTGCTGGGGATTGGTACCGCCGATCGTACTCGTCGGCTGCGACGCCTTTTTTATCGTTTCGCTCAGCAGTTCCGAGAAGGTTATCCTGGTCGCCTTAAAAGCGGTAGAACTGACGTTGGCTAGGTTGTTGCCGGCTACATCGAGCATTTTTTGGTGGGCCTGCAGCCCGGTAACCCCCGCTGATAATGCAAAACTCATTTTTGTTTCTCCTTATTTTCTTAATCTAAGATCGATTTTAGTTTTCTACCAATATAACAGCACTCAAGCTAAGGGTATATTCCTGCATCTCTTCACCTTCACCTACGTTTACTCCTAAGAGAACCTCCTGTGTTTCAGGATCATGGAAAACAGAATCAACTATACCTACCTTTTGGTCGAGTTCACCGGTAATTTCGTCTTGCGAGTAGAACGTAACAGTTTTATCCAATAATGAATTTGCATAGTTGCGTTGTGTAGTAGTCAGCACCTCTGTAAAACTTGCGTTCATTGTTTCAAGCTGCTGCAGTTGTGAGAACTGTGCTAACTGGGAAGCCATTTCGTTATTGTCCATCGGTTCCAGAGGGTTTTGGTTTTGCAGTTGTGCTACCAGAAGATTGATATAATCCATTTGGATGCTACTGGCTGTGTTTGTTGATAATGGATCCATAAGTTTTTCCACCTTCTTCAAAAGCCAAAACTACACAAAGTTGTTTTTGAACAATGCTGCTCAGCACTACACTGGCACGAGCGGCAGATTAAATTTAGCAATTGTTGTGCCACGTTGGAACCATTGCCGGTTTCGCGACAGATAACTTCTTGTTGCAACCAGCGTTAGAAAAAATGAAAATATTGAAATCAGTTTTGTTACGAGATTCTGTCGGAGGATAAATTTTCCTGTGTCCCAGAAAATTCTGCCGGTTTCGGCTTGATGTTTGCGCCGGATATTCCTGCAATTTTATTTTTTGTTGACCGTGTTGCACCAAAAGTCCTATAAGGTGGACCTTGTGTTCATCAAGTGACATTGAGAGGTCCCATAAAATGACGCTACCTACCCGAGTTGATTAGGCGACCCAAAGAAGTCCTATAAGAAATGCCTCTGTCTCACTACGAACTTGTCTTGTCATTTCCGCTTTTTGGTTTTGCCGGAGTGTCCTATAAAACTATCAAACAAAGTCAATGCATCGTTGGGTATAACAAAATCAGTTAGATTATTGGCCGGTCCCATAAAAAATTAAAGTTGGTGGCACTGTTTGTCGATTTACTGGGCATCCAGAAAAAATAACAACGCCATAATAAAACCTATTAGTTTTAGAACGGAGATAGTTTTGCGCAGAATTCTTGCTGTAGGCAAGGAAGCGGATGTTCAGCAATTAGCTCGGCGGGTTGGCCAAGAAGTATTTGTAGCCGATGACCTGGCTGAGGCTCTGGATATCGTTAAGACAGTCAATCCAAATTTAATTCTTTTTGACCATCAGTTCAGCCCAAGTCATATCCACGAATTCCTTAATATGACCTGTAAACATTCGATAGACGTCCCTGTTGTGGTCGTCGGCAGCGATGGAAATGATACTGAGTCACTTGCAGAGTTCGTGCAGATGGGGGCCTATGACTATCTGCAGGGAAAGCGAGATTACGACCGGCTGGAGCAGATTGTAAATCGGATAAAAAATGAGCCGAAGACTGTTGACTCCGAGAGGAACATAAGTGATTTCTTTGCCGAGGACTTAGCCGGCTCTGTTTCTATGGTCGGCCGTAGTAAAGCGGTCCTCAATACTCTTAAAATGATTAAACTTATCGCAGCCAGCCGATGCAATCCGATTTTGATACTTGGGGAAACGGGCACGGGCAAGGAGCTGGCGGCTAAGGCAATACATACTCTGAGGCATCCCAGCGAGCAGTTTGTAGCTGTAAATTGTGCAGCTCTAACGGCAAATCTGCTGGAAAGTGAGCTCTTCGGTCATGTCAAGGGCTCTTTTACCAGCGCTGACCGTGAGAAAATGGGGCTATTGGAGTTGGCCGGGGCCGGGACGGTCTTGCTTGATGAAATAAGTGAGATGCCGATAGACCTGCAGGCTAAATTGCTGCGTGTCCTTCAGGAAAGAACCTTTCGAAAGGTCGGAGGTATCAAAAATATCGCCTGCGACGCCACGATAATAGCTACGAGCAATCGCGATCTCAAAGGCGAAGTTCAGGCAGGCTGCTTCCGACGTGACCTTTATTATCGTTTGAATGTCTGTCCTGTTACTATCGCCCCGCTTAGAAAGCTTGAGCGAAGAGAAGACATTCGGCTTTTGGCTGAATACTTTCTCAAGACATCTGCTATCTGCCCAGAGAAGCGTAATAAGATAACATCCCTGACTAAATTAGCTATTGAGGCCTTGGAGAGACACAATTGGCCCGGCAACGTCCGTGAACTGCGTAATGTGATTGAAAGGGCGATCCTGCTGGAAACAACGGACAAAATAGGGCTAAACAGCATTGTAATTGATCCAACTGAGTACGGCCAGGTATCGGACAACCCAATAGCCGGCCTCATCAAAGGTTTTTCGTTGGCAAAGGCCGAACGCGAGCTGATTTCTCTGGCTCTGCGTGAAACAGGCTGGCAAAAGACACGGGCCGCTGCTCTTCTTGGCATAACCAGAGCAACTCTATATGCCAAGGTCAAGCAGTACAATATCGAAAAGGATTCGTCTGTTGCGGCTGACCGCGCAGAAGAAGAGCAAAATGAAGCTTCAGCATCGCCCCGGTCTCTGTCAGAAAATCTGTCGGTTCGTATAGAATCCTGACATTTCTTTGTAATGCGAACGGCCTCATCTAACATGATAAGCCGATTTTTCGGGCCAAAAGTCTCTAAACACATCTGCCCTGCCACCTGTAGCCGAGTCTGGCACAATTATTGCTGTTCTCTTAAAAAGGGTTGTGAAATACGCCCTCATATTCTTTGTGGTCTGTGTTGACTGGTCCCGATTTATCGGGCCTGCGTTGAGGGCGAAGTTGGAAGCTATGGCGGCGGAAGAAGATAAACGGACTATTATCGAGAATTCGCGCAAAGCGGGGGTCCAGGAGAACCCCGATGGGTCGGTGCCATTGGACCACGAATTATTTGCGGGCGAAGTTCACGAAGAACTCTCGGAACGTGAGGCATTCGCTGGAGACGAAGATTTTTACAAATTTTTGGCGGATTCCGCCCAACCTGCTGTAGCTCAGCGGCCTGCCGGCGCAAGCCAATCTCCGCCGGAGCCGGTTCAACGCAAACCTCAGCGTATCTCGACTCTCCAGAAGGTCCTCATTGCCAGCATTATTGGGATTGGGGCAATGTTGCTGTGCGGGCTGTTGAAACCTTTACTATGGCCTCTTACCGACATTACAACACACACTGTTCAACAACCACCTTCTTCTGAACCACCAGTTGAATATATCGCACGGGTAGAACCCCAGCAAATACAAGAACCGGAAGTTGAGCCTCCACCGACACAACCCTTGTCTTTGAAGGTTGCTCAAGACTTCTATTTGCAGAAGGATTATGACAAAGCTTATGACATCTACAACCGGCTTCAGCAGAGTCTTCCAGCGGGTGCCCAAGAGGAATTGCCAAAAGATTTTCTTCAGCTGAAGATGGCTTTGTGTTTGAAAAAAACAGGCAATTCCGACCGGGCCAACGATTCATTCAGAACACTTTTACAAAGTCGCTCACCTGTTGTAAGGCTGGTTGCCAGTTATCAGCTAAGCTTGTTTGAAATGGAGAATGAGCAGTATTTAAAAGCAAGGGCCAGGGCTTATCAGACGATTGCCTTAATCGGGGTTGTGGATCCCAGCCTTGGCGCCGACGAGTTTGCTTCTGCGAGGGACTCCGCCTTGCCTGTCTCGGCTTGGCCGAGCCAAGACGAGTGGGAGCCAGAAGCAGGGGATAAGCACTGGGCTTTGTCGCTGCGACGTGATTGTCACTTTCTGGTGGCTGAGTCGATGACCAGAAATATCCTTTCGCTTTGCGATGCCGATACAGACCTTCCTGGAAAGTTGTGGGGTAATTATGCTGAGCTTGATCCTTTCACCGGCCTAAACGAGGCCCAACTGCGAGGCCTTTTGAGCTCCGGCTCGGAACAATTAAGCAAAGGATTGCTTGGCCCGCGGATTCGCAAGCTCGAGCGTCAGGGTGCCTCGCATCGTTGGTCGGTTGTTTGTCATGGGGCATCAATTGAAGAGCTGTTGATAAGATTTGCCGCTAATGCTGATCTTGATATTTCCTGGGTCTATAGCAAGATGCCACCCATAGAAGAAACAAGGGATGCTATTCGCAAAAGGCCGGTGAGTTTGTCTCTGCCAGCGGTGACTGCCCAGCAATTTGTCACAATGGCGGCCGGACATGTTGGCTTGCTGGCACATCTTGATGCCGAAGGACTCGTAAATATTTCTGATCCAGCCGATTATTCCTCGCTGTCAGAGCACATATCTTTGCTTATCCGGGAAACAATTTCAATTTGGCAAAAATTTTTATTTACGTTTCATAACGACCAACGTGTCCCTAACGCCCATTTTGCTCTGGGACTTTTGCAAACCCAAGAAGGCCGGGTTAGCGAATCAATCGCGGAATACAAATTAGTGGCCAATCGCTTTTCACACACATCTTTGGCGCCCTTTGCCTTGTTAAACTCAAGCAAACTGAAAGTTGATCTTCATGACTATGCCGGCGCCCGCGAAGATTTGATTCAGCTCGTTGAGCAATATCCTGATGTCGAATTTTATGGCCGGGCTTGCTTGAATCTTGCTGATGTCACGACGAAAGTCGGACTTTTCCATGAGGCTGAACGGCTCTATCGCAAAGTTTACTATCTTGGTTTGTCTTTGGAATCGCGGGCTGTCTCTGCCCTCGGAGCAGGCAGATGCTGCTACGAGGAAAATGACTATGAAAATACGGCCAAGTGGCTGACTCAATATATCAAACTCGCCGGAGACGGCCCAAGCAGGGATTACTTGTATTCAGCCTATCTTCTCTTGGGCAAAACTAACCTGGCATTAGGAAAACCTCAGCAAGCCCGCGATGCTTTTCAATCCGCCTTAGGCGGATTGGCAGGGCAGCTTACCAGAGAAGAGAGTATGGAGACTATCTCGGCTTTGGTTGAAGCCCATATACAACTGGAGGATTTCGTCGGGGCTCTTGTACTATTAGAGAACACACATTCCTGGCATTTCTCGAAGGTCGAATCTATCGAGATATTACTGCTCAAGAGCAGAGTTCTTCGTTCTATGGGCCTGGTTGATAAAGCTATTACGGTACTTGGCGACGAGGTGGAATATTTACCTGACTCTCAGTTAAAAGTCAGAATGTTTTTCGAGTTAGCAAACTGCTTAATCGACAAGGGGAATTTGGAATCTGCCCGTGAGAAGTTAACGAAGGTTCTTGTCATGGTCAGCCCGGGGCTTTTGGCGTACGAAATAGCTCTTAAATTGGCAGAGGTTTGTTTGAGACTCAATCAGAACTCTCAAGCCATTTCTATTTGCTTGCAGCTTTTAGATTCGGACCCCTCAGCGCCGGTTTCGCAAAAGGCCCTGGAAATTCTGGCAACAGCTTATAACCGCCAGAAAAATTATGACAGAGCAGCATTGGCTCTTTTGGGCCGGTGGCAGGAGGACGAAGCCACGAGTGAAAGGACAATAAATGAAAGTCCAGTTCCCACAAGCCAATGATTTGCAGGAGCCTGATAAAACAGGATAGGCAACATAATGAAGGTTAAAACTAAAAATTTTAAGCCAAGCTCAATGCCGGATGCTTGTAGTGGGAGTCGAGAATCGAGAATCGAGAATCGAGGGTCGCTTTGCGTTTTTCGCTTCTTTTGCATTTCGTTTTTAGCTCTTTGTTTCCTTACACCTTTTGCCGGCGCTAAAATTTCATCAGGACAAGCCGACCCGAATAATCACCTCCAACGCCAATTGTGGCAGGCCGCGATTAGTATTGCTAAAGTCGAGCAGGATAACGTAAGCAAAAACGAACTTAAGCGAATAATCGAGCAAATTCGCTCCATTGAATTTAAGCCTCGCAAGCAGCCCCCTAAACCTGTTATCATCGTCGAGCCGCCGACGATGCAGCCCAATGGAACTGCACCTGATACAGCGGTGCCGAAAAAACCTGAGAAAAAAGAAACCAAGCCCAAACTGCCATACGAGCCGATAACCAACCAAACTTTACAAATGCTCAGGAACCTATCGCAACATCCAGACGAAGTGGACAAGCCTTTTGAGCTGGCGGAGGTTTTGTTTCTTAACGGGAGTCTAAAAGAAGCGACCGTTTTTTACCGGGAAGCTCTCAACCGCAGGAGCCTGGATGACACCGACTCGGCTCAGGACAGAGCCTGGATTTTATTTCAAATAGGCAGCTGCCTGCGGAATGATGATTTGCCGACGGCGCTGAACATTTACAGACAACTGGTTATGGAATACCCGGATTCACTGTGGACGGATTTGGCTAAAACCCAGTGCCAATTAATCGCCTGGTATCTCGAGGACGAACCGCGGAAGTTGATTGCTGAATGCAAATTATAGATTATTGGGATTCTATTTTGTCCCGCACTAATTAGGCGAGCCCTGGCGTGAGCCCCGTTAGAAGCTGACGGCTTACTTCTAACAATGGGGTGAGCCTAAGCTCGATTGGTGTGGGATCGCAAGACGGGATTTCCTTTAATAGCAAACGGAGTATGCTGGAAGTGAGTAAGGCTGAAATAAACAACGTGAGCGCAGGTCAACAAAGAGAGTCGGATTCCCATTATGTCCGCCATCGGGCCGAACACAAAACCGAGGCCGAGGATATTGCGAATGTACTGATAGCTGATAGCGACCCTGAGCTGGCCCGATTTATGCTTAAGATTCTGGCTCGCAAAGGAATCCGCGGATATCTCGCCAACGATAAGAACAGCGCAATCGACTTTCTCAACGCGAATAGTTGCGATGTTGTATTTACCAGTGACAGAATAAGCCCCCAGGCGGTTCTGTCCATTCAGCCGCAGGAGGGATTTGAGTTGCTTGAGAAAATCAGGGCAAATTGGCCGGAACTGCCGGTGGTTATGCTAACAAAAGCCGAAAGGGCAAGCTCGCAAAACCAGCAACGGACTATAGAGATGGCGGTCAAGGCCGTTCGCCAGGGCTGTTGTGATTTTCTGATCAAACCACTCGACTGTGAAAAAGTAGAAAGCCTTCTGGATACTTTGCTACCTAACCAGAGCGTCTCAACGATAACTTCAGCTCACGAGGACACCCGCTGCCTTTATCGGATTGTGGGCAGAAGTGCAAGCCTGGTTCAAACCGTCGAGTTGGCGAAAAGAGTCGCTCCCACCTCGGCACCGGTTTTAATAAGTGGTGAAAGCGGAACAGGCAAAGAGCTGATTGCTTATCTCATCCATCACGAGAGCAGAAGAGCGCAAGGGCCGTATATCAGAATCAATTGTGCGGCGTTAAGTAGTTCTCTTCTCGAAAGCGAGCTGTTTGGCCATGAGAAGGGCGCCTTCACCGGCGCCTATAGTCAGCGCAAAGGCCGATTCGAAATGGCTCATGGTGGAACTCTGCTCTTGGATGAAATTACCGAAACACCTGTGAAATTTCAAGCCAAGCTGTTACGGGTGCTCGAACAACAGGATTTTGAACGTGTTGGCGGAAATCAAAGTGTTAGAGTCGATGTCCGAGTAATAAGTACTACCAATAAGGATTTATTGCAGGAAGTTCAACAGGGCCGGTTCCGTCAGGACCTCTATTATCGGCTAAGCGGAGTAAGATTAGTTATTTGTCCTTTGAGAGAACGTAAGAAGGACTTGTTAGACCTCACATGGTATTTTGTAAATCTTTATGCACGGCAAGTGCAGCGTCATATCACTAAGCTCGACCCTGCGATGATGGACATTTTCGCTAAATACTATTGGCCAGGCAATGTCCGGCAATTGCGGAATGTTGTGCGAACATCGCTGATTTTAGGGGTTGGCCAAACCTTGTCGTTAGCTGATGTCTCGTGGCTCTTTGATGAATTGCAACCGCTCCCACAGGAAAAGAGCTCGATTTTCGATTCTCAATCCTCGAATCTCATTGGTCGAGCATCCGGTATCGAGCGTCCGGCATCGAGCTTGTTTCCATTAGATAGTCCTCCGGTCTCAGGGCTGGGAGGAGTACCGCTCGAGCAGATAGAGCGGCGGGCGATCCTGGATACTTTACACCAGACAGGAGGCAATCGGACGAAAGCCGCAAAGGTCTTAGGCATCAGTGACCGAACGCTGCGGGACAAAATACACCGGTATCAGCGACAAGGTTGTTTGCAGTCAGTTTGATAAAAACATTTTCATGACAGATATTTGAGGTGAAAAATGGCAGATACAGATGAGACAAAAGAGCAGGAAAAGCAGGAAGATTCAAAAGCGGAAAAGAGCGGTGAAGAGTCCTCACGCGGCCGGTTCTTGCAGTGGATAATAATGGCTGCTGTTGTAGTACTTTTCATCGGTGCCGGTTTCGGACTCAGTCGGTTAGTTGCTGGTTCCGGAACGACCGAGACAGCCGGGGCTTCCGAACAAGACCAGTTAGTTCAGATAGAAGACCTGACAGTGGCCGGTTCGGCAGCCGGCTCTCAAAAAACCTGGTATTATGATTTAGAGCCCGTTGTGGCAAATCTTGATGTACCTGAAGCGACACGCTATATCCGAGTATCTTTAACACTCGAGATAAGTTCTGAGGTGGACGAAGAGAAAGGCGCTGCTTTTATTGATGGGAGAAAACCCACCTTGACAAGCTGGCTTACTGTCTACCTTTCAAGTCTAAGCCTTGAAGATATCAGAGGTGACAAGAACCTCAAGAGAATTCAATCACAAGTACTCGACACGTTTAACGAAAAGCTTTTTCCTGATTCCAAACCTCAAATCAAGCATATTCTGTTTAAGGAATTCGCCGTACAATGAGTAGCAGAGCAATTAACAAGTTAAGCCAGGAGAAGATGCGCCAGCTCCTTACCGCTGTCGGTTTCAAGCCAACAGAAGATACTGCACAAATAGAAGCTACAGAGTACAATTGGCGCCAGCCTCACTGTTTCGATCACAACCAGCTCAATAAACTCAACGAATTTACAAAAAACTTAGCTATAGTGGTGGCTGAAAAGTTCACTGACTTTTGCCACAGTGAGTTCGATGTGACGGTTGTTTCGAGCACCCAGCATTTTGCTGCCGAGCTGCTTAACCAGGCCTCAGACAACGGGCAGAATGACTATTACCTGGCTTTCGGCACCGACCAGGAGCATCCATGTGGACTCATTAGCATACCTACCCAAACTGCCTTCATATGGACAACACAATTGCTCGGGGATACGAAATCTGAAGAAGATTCGAGAGTAGATTTATCGCAGTTGGAAGAATCGCTTTTGTTAGACATCGCCTCTGCGATTGTTGAGGCGTTTTCCGACATTTATGGCGACCATAACTTCCAGCCGGCCCGGAGCATTGTCAGAAGACTGTGGCCTCTTGAACTGAAAGGCACGGAAGAACTATGCAAAATTACTTTTCAAGTTAGAGAAAGTCACCAGGAAAACAGCTCTGAAGCTTACATTGTAATATTTTGTGGCAAACTGGAACCTGTCGTAGGCAAAGCCGAACAGGCTGCTGAAAGATTCTCAGCGGATGATATTTCAAAGGCAATCTTTAGTCATATGCAGCAAATGTCGGTTTCTATTACTGCTCAGTTGGCTTCTGCAGCGCTTACTCTTGAAGAGATAATGAGTCTTGATGTAGATGACATATTGTTACTTGATAAAAGAATTGATGAGCCGGTTGAACTGGCGATAAACGGGCGAATGGCTCTTCGCGGTTGGCCTGCAAAATCAGCCGGTAAGTACGCTGTCGTAATTGCAGGGGAACGCATTTTGAAATAAGTCGCAAAACAGGAATCAAGGACTGTCTTGTGGTACAGAGTGAAATATATTCCTGCTCCGCCTCAGCGGTTCTATGATTTCGCGGGAATGATAATCCCTGCAGAAGCAGGGACAACTACAGGTACTTAATATTAATATGAGGAAGTGAAAATATGGCGGAAACAACAGAAGCCGTAAAAGAAAAAGCCGGAGAAAAGCAAGGCCGGGAAAATACTGCAGGACAAGCAGACTCAAAAACGCAGGCACAACCTGTTGAGTTTTCCGAAGCTGCCGCAACCGGGGACACAGGTACCGACAGAAGTATTGACATCTTACTGGATGTGAACATATCTGTTACTGTTGCTCTTGGACAAG
>CAYGBH010000001.1:42113-48364 GCA_964348055.1 uncultured Pirellulales bacterium | reverse complement strand
GGCAAGACAACGGCCGAGATGCAAACAGTCAGTACATTCCTCGATGCCGGCTGGGACTTCGTGGACGAAACAGCTAACGGTACCGAGGATATCTGGTGGATTCTCGAAGGCCAGGACTATCCCAGATTGTGGTGGGAACTCACCGAGTCCAGATTCATCGTGGTGGATGACTTTGAGTCCTACAATGACCTTGATATCAGTGATCCCATGAGCAACAGGATATTTTTTACCTGGATAGACGGATACGGTGACCCGAACAACGGATCTTTCGTTGATTGCGCGTTTCCGTGTCCTGAGATTTTTCATGGTGGCATGCAGTCGATGCCGTTTTCATATGACGACTCTGGCCTGGCAAATTATTCAGAGGCAACAGCAAATATTGCCAAGCTGGCAATTGACCACGATTGGACTATAGAAGGTGTTGGAGTATTGTCTCTGTGGTTTTATGGCGGTCCGGCCAATGCTCCTGAGCCGATGTATGTGGGTATTGCCAATGCTAATGGCCCGAATGCGGTGGTCTACCACGATAATCCCGATGCACCGCTGATAAACGAATGGACGCAATGGAATATCGACCTTCAGGAGTTCGCCGACCAGGGTGTGGACTTAACCAATGTCGGCTCGATCTCTATTGGTTTCGGCGATAAGAAAAATCCACAGCCTGGCGGTTCAGGTAAGGTTTGGTTTGACGATATTCGGCTGTATTGGCCGGCACCATAAGAGCAAGAACCAGCACCGAGTATATCTGGTTGATTCTCTAAGGCCAGGATTATTCCCGGCTGTGGCGGGAAAGACCTTTGCCGAGCCAGCCAGATACGGTCGGCTTTTGTACCACGTGTCCCATAATATAAGACATTTGTTATTCTGACAACAAAATTTAAGAGGAGCTTGCATTGTCTTACCTCCGGATTTTTAACTGTTTGTGTGACAAGCACTTATCCCTCATTCCGAATCTCGACAAAATCACATAAATTTCCTCAAATATAAAGAGACACGAGGAAATCCTGGAGTTGGCCGCTAAAGATATGAGACTGTGGTTAATTGAGAAAAGCGCGTTGTTCTTGTACTTTTTTCTTGACGTACGGTTCTGTATAGTGTAACATATTCAAATAATGAGGAGCTTTGGGTAAGGACTTTTCCGAAAAAAGAGAAGTGTTTTCCGGGGATAGCTTCTGTAGCAGCCTTGCCGGATGTTTTGGTTTCGAATGCAGAAATTTACAATTGTGGCAGGTCTATCGACGGTTATTGTGACAGTGTTACCCTCGTACCGGGTATATACAACTTAGCTCATAGTCGATTCAAGTTCGGCCGCAGCGCAAACGGAGCCGCTTAGCTATTTTGAGTTTGCACAATCGTCGGTTAGCATGACTGGTGCCTTGATTATTATTCCCGTGCCCCCTACTATCCTGCTGGGCTTTATTGGTATGGGATAAGTGATGTGGTTACCAAGACACCGAAAGCTTCAAAGCTAAGCAAGGTCTGTCAAAAGGGAACCATCGACCAGTTGGTGGACTAAATAATGGTTCTCGATGGTAAGAAGAGCGGGGAGGCATCAAAATCAGGTTTGCGCAGGACATTGTGAGGTTCTAGCGCAACCGAGGGGGACGGAGTCTAAGAAGTTGGTTATGGATTATTAATAATTGTTTGTCACATTATGAATAAAAGGTAAAAGAGGTATATTATCAAGCTTTGTAATACTATCGAAGTGCTTTCGGATCAGCGCTGCGCTGCGACCCAACGTGCATAAGTTGGTGCGGTAGCCGTGGGCAAAGGTAATTGTGGTAAGAATGTTTTACCCGAAAGACTCCATATTTGCGATATACGCAAAATAATTGAAGGTATTGCGAAAAAGAAGAGGCAAATATTGCTTCGCAATTTCAGTCTTTGATTTTGAATGGGAATGTGGTACGATAATAAAAAAGGAGAGGTTGTTCATGCTACAAAAGTACGGTTTTTTATTATTGATCAAATGGATAGAGTATTGATTAGACAGACGCTAAATCCATATAATGAGAGGGGTAAAACTACCTTCTCCGCCTAAGGAAAGGAACAATATGGATAAACCGGCTATATTAGTTTCGTACCTATTCATGCTAATTACGATATTAGGATGCGCACCCCGTAGGGTACCAGCTTTGCAACCTAACGATATATTAGCCATGAATAATCGAAATGAAAATGAGGCTTATATTCTTTGGCCAGGTGACACTGTTGCTGTTAAACTTCTCTATAACAATGAGCTCAACGACGAGGTTGTTATAAGGCCGGATGGCATGATTTCTCTTCAGCCTATTGGTGATGTCAAAGCGGCCGGTCTGAAACCTGCTCAACTGGATTCAGTGCTCACGCGAGAGTTTTCCAATGTTCTACATGTGCTTGAAGAAGGAGACAAAATTTCCATTAAGCTTCCGAATAATGATGAGTTTAATGAAGAAGTTATTATAAGACCTGATGGCACGGTTTCCCTACAACAGGTAGGCGATGTTAAAGCAGCGGGTTTAACACCAGCTCAACTGACCTCCTTGCTTACCGACGAGTATTCCAAGTTTTTGAACTCACCGGAGATAGTAATTGAGGTAGAGAACATTAAGTTACCAGAATTAACAGTTCTGGTCAAGAGTTTTGCATCGCAGAAGGTCTATGTAGGGGGTGAGGTAACCAGACCAGGAATGATTCCGATCAGTGGAATGTTAAGAGCACTTGATGCAGTGATTCAAGCTGGTGGGCCCGCAGACACTGCGGAATTGGGAAATGTGGTTCTTATAAGAAATAACTATTCGCAGGAACCTGAAGCCTACAGCCTGAACATGAAAAAGATTATGGAAGGTCAGGTTCCTGATATAAGATTGCAACCTTATGATGTTATATACCTTCCCAGGACTGGGATAGCTGAAGTGAGCCTGTTTGTGAGACAACATGTACACAATTTAATACCGGTACAATTTAACTTTGTTTACAATGTAAACCCAGAAGTAACAGTAAAAACCGAATAAGAAGTTTAGGAAGCTGGAGGAGTTTTGCGATGATACCTGATAGAGTGTTGATTACAGGATGCGGCGGTATGTTGGGTGATGCAGTTTATCCATATTTCACCTCAAAGTATGAAAACGTACTGGCCAGCGATAAAAAAGTAAATGGAGAATGGTTAATGCGGCTGGATGTGCGAGATGATGTACATCTGAGCGATGTTTTTCGAGATTTCAAGCCAGATGTCGTTGTCCATCTTGCAGCCGAAACTGATTTGGAATATTGTGAGGTACACTCTGACATCGCCAAAGACACGAACTCTCTTGCAACTAAAACTATTGCAAAGCTTTCTGAGGAGTACGGCTCGACCCTGGTTTATATCAGTACCGCTGGTGTCTTTGATGGCCTTAAGAATGGTTTCTATACGGAGCAAGATCAACCAAATCCGATCATGGTATACGGTCAAACCAAATATCAGGGCGAGCTTCATGCCTTAAAACATTGTTCCAAGAGCTTTGTCGTTCGGGCAGGATGGATGATGGGAGGGGGCCGAGAGAAAGAAAAGAAATTTATCTATAAGATTCTGCAGCAAATTGCAGAGGGGAAAAAAGAGCTCCACGCCGTGACTGACAGATGGGGCACTCCCACTTATACCTATGATTTTGCCATGAATCTTTTTATGCTCCTGGAGACCAGACAATATGGAATCTATCATATGGCGTGTGAGGGTAAGGGGACTCGTTACGATGTAGCTAAAGAGATTTTGCGCATATGTAAAAGGCCTGATATCAAGTTAAATGCTGTAGATTCTAAATTCTTCAAGAAAGAATATTTCGCACCTCGGCCGGTTTCAGAGATGATGTACAACGGTAACTTGAGAAAACTCGGATTAAACTGTATGCGTCCGTGGAAAAAGTGCCTGCGGCATTATATCGAAAAGCACTTTCCTGATTACATAAGTCGAAGGAAGAAACGGCCTATTACCGCGGTCAGGAAACCCGCGATTCGAATTGAGGAGGTAAAACTGCGGACAAGAACGACTCAGGATATAGGCAGAGAAAAAATTGTCCGAGAGGGTTAGTGTCGGCTCGTTAAAAGCAAATCTCGTGTAGCCACACCTCTACATTTAGTTTACCATAGTTATCAAGAAAAACGAATTTAGGAACTTCTTCAAAATCACAAAATCAAAGCTCTGAATAGGCCCAGATCGATACAAAAGCATACAGGGATTTCAGAGCTGACGATATTGCGAATGTTCGCAATCGGCATAGGTTTAGAAGCATTCTTTTGACTATCTATTTGTTGGGTTCTTTGAAAACAAGAGATTGTAGTTACTTGTTTATTATCACTGTTACCTGATGACTACGAACCACTCACTATATTAGCTCCGAAATTTCTGCGCCATGCAATTTACGGCCTTTGATGCTCTTTTGAGCGAGCTTTATGAATGTAAAGGCAGAGGCCGAAAATCATTCAATACGATATTGGTCCTGTTAATTTTTACACTATAAGGATTAAGAAATCATTATTGTGAGGAACATGATACAAACGAGCAGCCATAAGGTCTCGATTATTATCGCAAGCAGGAATGCCAGAGAAGATTTAAAAGAATCTCTGACCTCTATTTTTGAAAATTGCACGAAAGAAAATGTCGAGGTGCTCGTTGCCGATAATAATTCAAAAGATGGCACGATTGAAATGCTTGCAGAGTGCTTTCCACAAGTCAAGTTGTGCAGGTCAGAACACGATAACAGCTACCCCTCGGCCATTAACCGGGGCATTAAGGCCGCTACAGGAAGATACCTTCTGCTACTGGATTCAGATGCCATTATCCGAAAGGAAACAATTCCTGAAATGGCACGTTTTCTCGATGCTCATCCTGGAACCGGAGCCGTAGTCAGCAAGATGTTTTATCCGGATGGCTCCGTCCAATTAATGGCCAGAAGATATCCTACCTTACTGAATTCATTTTTTGGCAGGGAAACCATTTTAACCAGACTCTTTCCCGGGAATAAAATCTCGAGACGTTACTTAATGGTTGATGAGTTGAGCAGCACAGAGCCCTTTGAAGTGGATTGGGCTTCGTCGGCGTGTATGATGATTAGAAGAGAAATTCTGGGCGATGTCGGCCTTATGGACGAAGGATTTTTAATGTATTGGGCCGATGCCGATTTTTGTCGCCGGATAAACAATAGTGGCTGGAAAATTTACTGCCTACCCCAGGCACCAATTATCCACGATATGAGAAACACACTGGATAAAAAGAAAAGTTATTTTGCTATCAAGGCGTTTAATCAAGGGGTTTACCGATACTTTAGAAAACATTGTACAAAATCGCCGTTTCATCCTTTAAATCTTATTGCTTTTTTGGGATTAAGCACGCGAGCCGCTCTGCAGCTACTCCTGAATTTCTTCAAACCACAAAAGAGTGTTGACTAAATGAAGGTCGTTTTTTTACAAAAGGATTCCTTCGTAAAAATTGCCGTAGAATATCTTTCTGCAGTATTAAAAGCAGATGGGCACCATTGCGATTTATTCATTGAGTCAGGTGAGAGGCATTTCCTTAAATCTGCACTTGAAAGTCGTGCCGATCTTTATGCATTTTCCTGTACGACTGGTGGAGAGGACTAGGTACTTGAAACAGCCTCTGCATTGAAAAAAGAATGTTCGACGCCTATCATTGTCGGTGGCCCCCATACAACTTTTTTCCCTCGAACTATTGAACAGGATAACATTGATTACATTTGCCGTGGTGAGGGTGAACAGGCACTTGTGGAGTTGTTGAAGGCATTGGAACACAATCCCGATGCCATAAAACGAACGCAAAACATCTGGTCTAAGAATTCGGATGGAAAGACATACAAAACAGAACCCAGACCTTTTATAGAAGATTTAGATGTGCTGCCTTTCCCGGATTTTGCTATCTATGCCAAATATAAACATATCCTCGCCTACAGCAAAGATATGTACCCGGTAATGACAGGTAGAGGTTGTCCATATAATTGCAGTTATTGTTTTAACAAATCATACAAAGATCTTTACAAAAATAAGGGCAGGTACCTGAGAAAAAAGGATCCTGAGCGTATAATTGCCGAGCTACTTTGGGCCAAGCGAACGTACGATATAAGGAAGATTAACTTTGTGGATGACTCATTCTTTCTTTTTCCTCAATGGCTCAGACAATTTTCGATTCTCTATAGGGAAAAAATCAATCTGCCATTTATTATCAACGTTGAACCAACGGAAGTTCGAGAAGATCTGGTCCGAACCATCAAGGAGATGGG
>CAYGBH010000001.1:0-42013 GCA_964348055.1 uncultured Pirellulales bacterium | reverse complement strand
TGATGCAGGTGTTCGCCCAATTGAGAATGCCCCTGTTCGTGGTGCGATGCATCATCAGGCTACCTAAAAATGCTATATTTCATCTTATTTTCAAGCTGAGTTTTGTTTACAGTAAGATCAGGACCCAGAAGATGAAAATTATCCCACTTATTATGTTAGGATTGCATTCGTTCTCCTATATGAAAAAACAAAAGGTAAAAACATCATAAAGGTTAATGTTGTTCCATGAAGGGACCGGACAAGACAAACAGTGACATATTCCTATCCGTGGTAGCGCCGGCCTATAATGAGGAAGAAAACATTGATGCGGTCATCCGAAATTGGGAAAAGGTCCTGGAGAAGTGTGAACATGCCACCGAAATAGTGATTGGCAATGACGGCAGCACCGACGGAACAAAACAGATCCTGGAACAACTTGCGGAAGAGTTTCCGAATCTTCGGGCAGTCCACTCGAAGCAAAACGGCGGGTATGGGGATGCCCTTTTCAAGGCTATTTACGCCAGCCGTGGTCAATACGTTGTTACGATAGATTCTGACGGCCAATTCGAACTTTCAGATTATCTGCCGCTTCTACAGGAATGTCTTAAGAACAACTATGACACGGTGACGGGCTATCGAATGGGAAAAAAAGACACATTCCTGAGAATTTTAGCAGACCGGTTTTTAAATATCATTGTCAGGGTACTCTTTGGTCTGAAGTACAAAGACACAAACTGTGCCCTGAAGCTTTTCAAAGGGGATTTAATCAGAAATATAACGATCGAGGCAAGGTTCTACCCAACGCCAACCGAAATTCTCCTGCGACTGCAGGGACAGGGTGCTCGAATAGGTGAGGTCGGCATTAACCACAAAGAAAGGACCGGTGGACAGTCTCATCTGAGACTGATTCGGACCGGATGGGATATGCTCCTGTTTCTTCTTTACCTGCGATTGAAACTTTTTCTGAAAAGAACCAGGGTCATTAATGATTTTTGATTTCATCATCATCTTTTGATGGTCACGTATCAATTATGGAAAAGAATTCCGTTTCTCTATCTGTGGTGGCTCCTGTCTATAACGAAGAACAGGTCATAGAGGAAATCATCAGATACTGGTTTGAAGTCCTGAAGAAAAATGGCATCTCCCATGAGGTTGTGCTGGGAGACGGCGGCAGTAACGACAAAACTCTCGAGATTCTGGAGCGTTTAGGCACAGAGCACACAAACCTTACAGTGGTCCATGCACCGCAGCCCAGTGGTTACGGCAACGCTCTGTTTAGTGCCATATATGCCACCAGAGGTGAGTATGTGGTTATGTTGGACTCGGACGGTCAATTCGATCTGGCTGATTATGCCCCCATGCTCGAGAAACTGCAAAAAGAAAACCTCGATGTAGTAACCGGCTACAGGATCCGGAAAGAAGACAAGTTTATTCGGGTCTTTGCGGACCGGGTTTTGAATCTCATAGTCAGGATAATGTTCTGGCTTAACCAGAAGGACACTAATTGCGCTTTGAAGGTCTTCAAGGGAGATGCTATTAGGAGTATGCGCATCGAAGCACGGGCATGGCCCACGCCAACGGAGATCATGATACGCCTGAAAGCCCAGGGGTATAAAGTGGGAGAAATGGGAATAAAACATCATGCCAGAGAAGGCGGCGAAACAAAGCTCAGAGTTTTTAGAACAGGCTTTGAGATGCTTTGTTTCCTTTTCTACCTGAAATTTAAACTCAGACTTTATCGAAAAAAGGTCATAAATAAACTTTAATAACAGACAAGGTTGAAGTATCAAATGATTGGAGTAATCCTAGCGGCGGGCAAAGGCACAAGAATGGAGCCTTTCAGTACGCGTTATCCCAAGCCGATATTGCCCATTTGCAACAAGCCATTGCTTCACTACCAAATCGAGATGATGAAGGAACTGGATATAGAGGAGATCATAATTGTCATAGGTCACCTTGGACACGAAATCGCACAGGCTTTGGGGGACGGACGCTATCTAGGGGTAAAGATCAGATATGTCGAGCAAAAAGAAACACTAGGCATAGCGCACGCATTGGGAAAGCTGGAATCGTACATATCTTCTCCTTTCCTCCTATCTCTGGGGGATGTCTTCTTCGTCACCGAAGATTTGAGAAGTATGAAAGAAAAAATGATTGCCAACAATGCAAGTGTGGTTCTTGCCGTCAAATACGAAGAGAACCCGGAAGTTATCAAGCGAAATTTCACGGTATTGCTCGGTGATGATAACAAGGCAAAAAGAGTTATAGAAAAACCTCGCCATACCACCACCAAAATAAAAGGATGTGGTTTATACCTCTTTGATCAGCATGTGTTCGATGCCATAAGGCGCACGCCAAGGACAGCTATGAGAGATGAGTACGAAATCACCGATACCATTCAGATTGTCATTGAAGACGAATTCCCCGTTCTAATTGCTGATGTCGTCAAGTGGGATATGAACGTCACCTTCCCTGCTGACGTTCTGACCTGTAATCTTCACCAGCTAAAAAGGCTTGGCAAAAAGACCTTAATCGGTGATTCGACTGACATTCATTCTGGGGCAAAGATCGAAAATTCGGTTGTGGGTGTCGGCGCAGTTATCCAGCACCCTATCAAGATAATCAATACGGTGATTTTCCCTTATACGGTAGTCACATCAACTGAGGACATCGATCGCTTTATTGTAGCACCCGAGCATCAAATCGACTGCCGGCAATTCATACAGGAAAAAACACCACTTGATATTTTGTAAACGCAGCCTAACAATAGGGCTGATTGCTCCATGAGAAACACAAAGAACGAAGCAAAACAAAGTCTTAAGATCAATGTAGAAAGTAACAAGTTATGTATGAAAGAGCGTTAGTGACAGGGGGTGCCGGATTTATTGGCTCCCATCTTGCGCGGACACTTTTAAAAGAGGCGATGGAAGTCGTCATTATAGACAACCTTTCAGTCGGAAAGATTGAAAATGTTCCCGAAGGTGCGAAATTCATTCACGGAGATGTGCGATGCCGGGACGACATTCTAAAGGCGCTCAAGGGAGTGGACATTATCTTTCATGAGGCCGCCAGAGTAAGTATTCGCTCCTCGGTAGATGGATTTTATGATGATGCAGAAAATAACCTTATGGGAACGGTTAATCTCCTCAGATGTTGTCTCAATAGCACAGTGAAAAAAATTATCTTTGCGTCTTCAATGGCTGTTTATGCCGACTGTCCCGCGCCCGAACCAATTGCGGAGGATTATAGAACAGAACCCATTTCTCCATATGGAGTCTCGAAATTAGCGAGTGAAAAGTATTGTCTGCAGTTTTCAGAGTACACTAATATAGATTGCCATGTGCTTCGTTACTTTAATACTTATGGAACGGGTCAGGCCTTTACCCCATATGTAGGAGTCATAACCATCTTTATAAATAACCTTCTTGATAGAAAAGCTCCTGTAATTTTTGGCAATGGTCAACAACAGCGCGACTTCACACACGTAAGCGACATTGTCACTGCGAATATTTTATCTATGAAATCGACGATACCTCGGGGTATTTTTAATATTGGGACCGGTGTGAAGATATCTGTTAATTATATCGCCAAGTTGCTTTGTGACAGGATCGATCCCAAAATTCAACCTGTGCATGGTGATGCTCAGCCCGGAGAGCTACGATACTCTGTTGCTAATATAAATCGGGCTCAGAATAACCTGGGCTACCACCCTAAGGCAAAATTGAGTGACAAAATTAATGAGATCATCAAGTATTATAAAGAGTTAAAAACGTCTGAAATTAGTACAACATAACTCGGAGGAGATGAGGTTAATATGGCAAACGTACTTTTAATCAATCCACCACAAGTGTACAGGGTGACTCAGATTGCCAGTGGTGTAGTCCCGCCGATCGGAGCTGCTTACATAGCAGCATATCTTCGTAAACATGGGCATAACGTTCAATTCATCGATGCCCTCGGATCAGGAGTTGATATCTTCACCAAAGATGGAGAAGCCACGCTTCGCGGTCTTACTCTGCCGGAAATATTGGACCGGATACCCGACGGTTTGGATGTCATCGGAGTCACAAATCTGTTTTCCCACGCCTGGCCTGTGGTTCGCAAACTCACTCGTATGATAAAGGAAAAATTCCCCAAGATCCCAATTGTCACTGGTGGTATCAACCAGACCGCAATTCCTGATTTTATCCTTTCGCATGGGACCATAGATTATGTGGTTCTCGGGGAGGGGGAAATAACATTTCTAAAACTTGTCGAACGACTTGAAAAGAAGCAGAGTACAGATGACCTCAGTGGTATTGCCTATATGCATGACGGCAAACCTGTTGTCAAAGAGAAACAACTGACGGATTTGATCGAGGATCTGGACATTTTACCGTTTCCGGCCTACGACCTGCTGCCAATCGAAAATTATATCCAGGCAAGAAGCCCTCACGGCGCTTCGCGAGGAAGATGCCTGCAGATGATCGCCACCAGGGGATGTCCTTATACTTGCACGTTTTGTACAGCTCCCAAAATGTGGTTGCCAAAGTGGCGTAGCAGATCACCTAAGAATGTAGTCGATGAGATGGAGCACTGGTACAAATTGTACGGTATCGATGATTTCCACTTCGAAGACCTCACCATGATATTTGATAGGTCATGGGCTATCGAGTTTGCTGACGAGGTTTTAAAACGAGGTCTGAAAATAACATGGCAAATGCCCAACGGAACAAGGTCCGAGATCTTCGATGACGAAGTAATCGACAAGCTCAAGGCCAGCGGTTGTTCCAATGTCGCGTTTGCGCCTGAGAGTGGCTGCCCAAAGACTTTAAGTCTGATTGAAAAGGATTTGGACCTGAATGATATTGTGGAAGGTTCCAGACGGCTTATAAAGAAGGGTTTTGTTGTCTGTGCCTTTTTTGCCATAGGCTTCCCCCATGACACGATTGCTGATATCAGAAAATCCTTCAAGTTCATGAGGAAACTTGCCTGGATAGGTGTTCATGAGATAAGTATCTGTACATTTACAGCTCTGCCGGGCTCGAAGCTGTTTTATATGTTAATGGAGCAGGGGAAAGTTGAGCTGACGGATAAGTTCTTTTCCGATCTTTTATATATGTCAGATCTTTCCCGAGCAGCGTCCTGGATTGAGGGAGTTTCACCGAAGAGAATAGCCAGGTGGCGCAGATGGGGCTATCTGCAGTTTTTCTTTATCAGCTACCTGTGTAGGCCATGGCGGTTGTTTTCAACGATATTTAACATCTTAAGGGGTGTAGAGAGCACAAAGGTCGAACGTATCGGCCATGCCAAGCTTTCCGATACTCGAAAGCTTCTGAGCATCGTGTTGAAGAAGAGAAAGCATATTAAAGTAAAGGATGTGCCGGCAGCCTGACCAGGCTCAAAAAGGATTTTATCAAAAAACTTAGGGTGTTTTGACATGTCTGAACAAAGAGACCCATTCAAGTACCTGTTCAATATAGACTTCCGCAAGTACGTGACTATTCTGATGCAGCAAAAGTCGTTCGTTTTAGTCTTCTGCCTGTCCGCTTGTCTGTGCTCGCTGGCTCTTACCTATGTCTTCTCCGAGAAATACGAGACCGGTGTGCCTATATTCTATCGTCCCCTGGAAACAAGCCTGCTCAGACAAAAAGATACAGAAACATTCGGTGCCCCAGCTCCCACTCCTCCGTTTAAGGTTATCATCCAAACTCTACAGGATATACTAAGAAGTGAAGTAATCCTTAAGCCCGTCGTGAATGAACTCGGCCTGGACAAGGAAGAGGTAACCGTCTATGATTCGCTATGGTACAAACGTTGGTTCCAGCAGACAAAAGATTTTGCTAAGGAACAACTTTCAAATCTTAGATCAATACTGAAACACGGTCGCGTCATAGAAGAGGAACCCCTGGTTAGGGCTATCAAAGGACTTAGGAAGGGCTTAAAGCTCAAGGCCACTAAAGATTCTTATATTTACTATCTGGTGATTAAGGACAAATACCCCGAGAGAGCAGCCACGATTGTGGATACAGCCGGCCAAATCCTGGTTAACTGGTTAAAAGATCAGGAAAAAAATCCTGCCGAGGACAAATACCGCCAGTTAAGGGAACAACTGAATGAAAAAGAAATAGAAATAGAAAAGCTTCGTACCGAATTGGAAGCCTTGCTCGTGCAAAACAAAGTTGTTTCTGTCCCGGAAGAAACAACCAAAGGGGTAAACAGCCTTTACGAATTGGAACTGGAGATAATTAGACTTAAGGCACAGATTGAAGAAAAGCGAAAAGAAGTTACAGAACTGCGATTGGCGGCGGAAAAGAAATCCAAGAGTTATATCCATCCTGAAGACATAAAAAAGATGGAATCAGAGATACTTTTCAAGGAAATTGACTTAGAATCTCTACTGAAAAGAAGTGAATTCATAACGACTTCGATTAAGGATTTGAAGGCAAGGCTCGATAAATTGCCGTCCCTCGATAGAAAGATTAAGAATCTTAATATGAGAATCGAAGCATGTACTCGTGAATACAACCATTTGAACGATTTTTATGTCGAAGCGCTCGGACAAGCAACTACAACCCAGAGCGAAATTAGAGTGCTTCACAACGCAGTGGTTCCCAGCAAACCGGTCCAGCCCATCAAGGCCTATCATGTTGGTTTGACAGCCTTCTTAAGCCTGTTCTTGTCTGTCGGCTTGGTATATGTTTTTGCATTTTTTAATATCAGAATTTTCTTTAAATCAATGGGTGTGAAGGGACGTCGAACACACTCTCCAGAAACTGTAAAAGAGCCGTAATCATGACGAATAAAGCATCAAAAAAAACGAGGAAACGCAAACACTTGCCAGCCTTAATCCGGTATCTGATTATCGCCGCGTGGGGTGCAATTTTGTCGATCTTTATATTCTACTTGTTAAGGAAGGCTGGTTTTTGACAGATGGCAGAGAACGATAACAAAACAATTATTTTGGGAGGTGGTTTGGCAGGATTAGCGGCGGCCTATTATTCCGGATTTCCCATCTATGAGCAAAGAAACAGGCCGGGAGGCACCGCCGATTCCATGTGTAAGGACGGTTTTGTATTTGATTTCGGACTCCATGTCTTGCACAGCAAAGATCCGCTGTTTCATAAATTGATGAGGGAGTTGACCGTCAAATTAGTTAGCAATCAACGGCGGGCATGGATTTACAGCTACGGTACATATACTAACTATCCATTTCAAATCAACACATCTCATCTTCCACTGTTGCTCAGAATTCGCTGCGTATTGGGTTTCCTCAAACGCAAAAGGAACTCCATCGCCAGAAACTATAAAGAATGGGCGATTCAAAGCTTCGGCAAGGGATTTGCGAAGACGTTCCTGATACCGTACGCGGAAAAGTTCTGGGGGGTATCTCCAAAACAGATGACCTATGAATGGACGGACGCACGTGTTCCTCAGCCAAGTGCTGCGGAGGTTTTGAAGGGAGCATTTTTCGATGCGCCAAGTTACCTTGGGCCCAATGCACGCTTTCAATATCCATCAGAATGTGGAACAGGATTCGCCGGTCTTCCACAAGCCATAGCCGCGAAAATTGAGAACATTCATTACGGTATGAAGGTCTCCGCCATAGATACTGAAGAGAAGAAGGTTTTTTTCAATAGTGGTGGGAAGGTCGTGGAATATGATAATCTCATCACAACACTACCCCTGCCGGATTTTATTGAACTACTGTTCCATGTACCGACTGAAATCCGGGAGGCCGCAGATCGGTTATCTTTCAATTCAATTGCGATTGTTAACATAGGTGTTGACCGCCCGAATATCACTGACAAGCACTGGATTCATTTTCCGGAGAAGGAAATTTCATTTTTCCGAATAGGTTTCCCAAATAATTTCTGTGACGGCCTGAACCCGGAAGGAACCAGCTCTATCCAGGCCGAGGTGGTGTATGACAGAAAGAATCCGCCTGAAAGAAACGAGCTTCTAAAGAAAGTTCACAACGACCTTATAAAGGTAGGCGTCATAAAGCCCGAGCATCACATATCATTCAAAGATGTACACTATCTGAAGTACGCATACGTGATCTACGACCACCACCGAATAGATGCGGTCAAGAAAATCCATAAGTACCTCAATAGTCTTAATATTTATCCCTGTGGTCGTTATGGGGCTTGGGAATATCTTTGGTCTGACGAAGCCATCTTAAGCGGCAAAAAAGTCGGTGAGGAGGTCCTTCACAAATTGCAGGCCCAATGTGAGCCCGGGCAATCGGACAGATAGTGTAAATGCTAAAACATCGTGAATACTGAGTTTTGAAATAGTGAGTTCGACTGCTGACGTACTCGTGAGTAATGCAGAAATCAAGGGCGAGCAATGAAGGTTTTGTTTATTTATACAGAGGTCAGTTCTGAAGTGGGTTATTCTGCGGGGATAGGCATTTTGTCTGCCATTCTCAAGCGAGGAGGTCATCAAACGAGGCTTATTCACATCTCACCGGAACTTGATTACACCCTCGATCTTGATCGGATTAATAATGATATCAGTAGGTTACAACCCGGGCTTATCTGCCTTTCAGTGACTACGAATCAGTGGTATTTTGCTCGTCAAGTTGGAAAATCGATAAAGAAGGAGTTTAAGATCCCGATCATCGTAGGTGGTCATCATCCTACGGCCGATCCGGAGAAAGTAATCGCCGAACCCTGGGTCGATATTGTCTGCAGAGGTGAGGGAGATGAGGTACTGCCCGAAGTGGTTCATCGTATCGAATCCGGAAAATCCTTCGATGGAATTCCAAATCTTCTTTTCAGAAAGAATGGAAAGATAGTTCGCGAGCCGCTGCTAAGCTGGGTGAAAGATCTGGACAGCTTGCCCTTTGAAGATCACGAGGTGTTCGACTACTCCAGCATCGTCGAAACAAGAAGCGGCTGGGCCGAGGTGATCGTGACCAGGGGATGTCCCTACAGGTGCAGTTTCTGTTTCAACGAGCCTTTGTTCAACCAATACAGCAAAGATATCCAAACCTTCAAGGGGCATGTTCTCAGGAAGAAAGAGATGCTACGCCGTAGAAGTGTGGACGCCACCATCAAAATGTTAAAGGAGTTGAAAATAAAGTATACGAACATTAAGGGATTTACGTTTGTGGATGATGTTATGGCACGGGAGGGACAGTGGCTTGATGAGTTTGTTGTTCGGTACAAAAATGAAATCGGACTGCCCTATACATGCACCAGTCAAGCATTGCTATTCAATGAAAGAGTTGCCAGCCAACTCAAGGAATCCGGTTGTAAAGTAGTGAAAATGGGCATTGAGGTTGGTAATGAATCAGTTCGCAAGAATGTCCTGAAAAAGAATATCAGTAATGAGCTGCTAATGAAAGTTTTCAGTATTGCCCAACGATACGGTTTGAAGCCTCAGTCGTTTAATATGATCGGAATACCAGGAGAAAGTATAGAAGACATGATGGAGACTATCCATTTGAATGCTCGTATTAAGCCATATATAGTGTGGCTTTCGACATTTAACCCTTATCCAGGCAGTGAATTGTATCATGAATGTATTCGCAAAGGTATGATCGATGAAAGCAAATGGGACCAGGTCGGCTCTTTTCGTGGCGGTTCGGTATTTAAAGATGAGTTCTTACCTTCTCTGGAATTGAAAAAGATACGTGTTCTTTTTCGTTGGTTGTTGAACGCGAATCTCGATAATCCTGCCGCCGAAGTATATAAAGCTCAGGTCGATGAATTCTGGTCTTTGAGCGATGACAAATGGGAAACCGGCAAAGTAGAAAAATTATTTCAGGAGAGGGACCTCAAAATTGACCTGGATTTAAGACGAAAAGATATCAGCCATTATGTAAGCAAGAAATACATAAATATCTTTTGGGGCCGGGAGTACGGATATGACCTTTCATAATGCCGGTGACCGCACTTTCGAACAAATAGATTGTCCAAGAAGAGGTTTCGGAACGATATTCTAGATAGGGAAAACAATAAAACTCATTGGGGATCCATCAGATGGCAACCGCACCCGCGTTGAGCGTAGTAATAGCAACGTTTAACCGCTGTGACACATTAAGAATAACGCTGGAAAAGCTCACCAAGCAGTCAATTTATCATTCGGATTTTGAGGTGTTGGTTGTAGACGATGGATCTCCCGATGACACTCAGAAGATGATGGCAGCGTTTGTGTCGTCGTCGCCTTATGAACTACGCTACTTTCGTCATAAGAACCGGGGGCCAGGCTATACACAAAACCGGGGAATCAAAGAGGCACGCAGCGATTTGGTTCTCCTGATGGCCGACGACATTTGGGCCAGCGAGCAGCTTTTGGAACAACACTTCAAAATGCACAGGGAATACCCGGCGGAAAATATTGCAGTGTTGGGTAAGGTTCTTCAATCGAAGGAATTGCCCACCACGGTTATGCACAAATACTGGGACCCGTTTATGTACTACCGTTTCGAGGGGAAACGTGAACTGGATAGTATTTTCTTTTTTGCCTGCAATATTTCTGTGAAGAAAAACTTTCTCATAAGCAACGGTCTATACAAAGAAAGTAGATGTGCTGCTCACGAAGACATCGAGCTCGGCTACAGGTTGAGACAGAAAGGGCTCAGAACTATCTACAGTGAGCATGCACTGGCATACCATTATCATCCTGAGACGTTGACAAGCGCCTGCCGGCGGGCATATGAAAGAGGTCTTAACTTTGATATGCTCAGCGAGAACATACCAAAATCATTCATTTTTCCGTTGTACCATTACTGCTCTCTTCAAGCAGGTCTAAAGGCCTTTATGCAAATGCTTCCCCGTGAAGTCGGCCGGAAGTTCTTATTCAACAAATTCTCCGTCGATCACTTTTGGCTGCCGATTCTTCAAAGTGCAGAAACGAATCGTATTGCCCGCCTCTTTGCCAATGGAATTACGTTCCGTGGAACGATTCACTATCACATGAGGAAAGGTTACAAAGCTCTTAAAAATAAACAACGTACAAACACAATAGGTACTATCGCAGAAAACGTAATAGAAGAGAGTTAACAGATGCACATCGGCTATTTCTCCAGTCCTCTATCCACCACCGGGGGGCCCTCCATATTTGACAAAAGAGTCATAGAGACTATATCTAAATACGACCACAAGAACACATACACCATATACGGCATAAGACCAGAGAGTACTCAGGGGCTGAGGCTGGATGGCAACAATTTTCAAACAAAAACCATCAAACCTTCTGGCAAGTGGCTTGCCATTTCTGTTGGTTTGACTCTCGAATTAAAAAGACGGCCCGTTGACCTTCTCCATGCGACATTTGTCGCCCCACCGATTGTTCCCTGCAGATTCATAGCTTCGATGGTATGCTGGAGTCAGTATTCTGATCCAACATTCTATCCACCGCTTATGCGCTGGAGGCTCTTATATTTAATAAATAGAGCAATGAAAAACGCCTCCGCCGTTTTTTGTAACACCGAGTATATAAAAGCCAAGATTATTGACCGGTTCGCCTTTGATCCGGAGCGCATCTTCATTATCCGGCCTGCGGTTGGGGATGAAATGAAACCTGTCGACGACAAGGAATTGCTAAACGACTTTCTCAGAGCTGCCGGTATAGAAGGACCTTATATTCTCTTCTTAGGTACACTCACTAAACGAAAGAATGTGGAAGGTTTGATACGTGCCTACCACATCCTTTTGAATGAGTCTAAAATCGAACATAAGCTGGTTCTGCTTGGGGAAAAAGGTGTCTATCACAAGGAGATTTTCGATTTGGTGAATAAACTGAAGGTTTCAGACCATATAGTGTTTGTAGATTGGTATCCACACCACGAATTGCGTTTTTTTTATAGTGGTGCCGATGTTTTTGTGTTTCCATCATTTTCTGAAGGATTCGGGCTACCTCCGTTAGAGGCGATGGCTTGCGGCACACCGGTTGTGGCATCGAACGCTACTTCAGTTCCTGAGGTGGTTGGAGATGCAGCTCTGCTGGCAGAACCACATCGCGATGAAGATATGGCGGAGGGAATCTTCAAGTGTCTCACAGACCGAAAGCTTCGAGAGCAAATGATACGCAGAGGACTTGCTCGTGCCCTTGAATTCAGATGGGAAGATGCCGCGATTCAAACGGTCAGCGCCTATGAGAAAATCTACGAGGCTAAATGGTAAATCTTGTCAAACTTCCTAATCCATAATCTTACCTGAAAAGGCAGTTTCTACCCTGCAGTTCGCAAGTATGATCCTGACATGTCTAAAATTAGTGTTAAGTATGATTCTTCTTCGGGCCTAAGCAGGCTCCGGCGCCACACCCGCCGGTTGACTACTATGTTCCGAGTGGGTCTGGGTGCGATGACTAAATCGAACACTTTTGCTGGCCCGCTTTACGCACAAATCGAGCCGGTTTATACATGCAACTACAAATGTATATTTTGCAGAGACCACGGCAGCTTATCTGAGCCTTACAAGGGCCCAGCGGTACCAAGCACTAAGTTCATGCCCTTGGAAATGGCTGAACAACTAGCCACTGATTTGGCCCATATGGGTACTTTGAATGTTGAACTGATCGGTAGAGGTGAGCCACTTCTGCACCCTAAATTTACCCGACTTGTTGAGACCTTTCGACAAAATGGTTTAGAGGTAATCTTATACACCAACGGTGTTTTGCTGAGTCGTGAAATGGCTAAAACTTTGGTGGAATTAGGTGTTCGGACCATTCGTCTCAGTATAAATGCTGCGAGCACAGAAACCCATCGAAAGATATCCAATATTCGCCATAATGGTGATTTTGAAAAGATCCTGGATGGTGCCAGGGCTTTAGTTGACCTCCGCCGACAGTCTAAGAAACAACTGCCCTATATTTTTTATGGTTTTGTTCTGCTTCAGCAGAATTTAGCCGAAGTGAAGTTAGCGGTCCAGCACGCAAAACGAATAGGTTTGGATGCTGTGTACTTCAAACAGTCCATGGAGCATGATGTTTGTTGTGATTATGCTATTCGTGACTCCGATGCTCTAGAGACTGCTTTAGAAGATGCTCGAGCCGAGGCGTTGCGTCTGGGAATAAGAACAAATTTAGATTTGAGACAAGCTCTTCCTATCCAACGCGAAGATTATCACACTGCCAGTTTAACGATTTACAGCCATGTCCCCTGTTATTTGCCTTGGTTTTTTGCTCTCATAACAAGTGATGGATCAGTACAGGGCTGCTGCCAATGTGCTCTCCCTCTGGGAAATCTCACAACTCAGACTTTTCGGGATATCTGGAAAGGCCCAAGCTATCGCCAATTCCGCCGGAAGTGCAAAGAATTGCCAAAACATGGGGTGCAATCGATACCAGGGTGTGAGTGTTACAGTTGCAATTACGCTGTGAGAAATCTGGTCCTTCATAACCTGTTGAGCCTTAAGGGAACGGGAAATATCGGGGGGATAAAAAGGACCAAGATAGTAAAGGATTTGCTACGTTTCAAAGATGTATAAGGACGGATGACATTATACGTGCCCAAAAAGGAAGAAGCCGGTTTATTCCGCTTTGTGATGTTCATCTCCTGAAAAAGGATATTTCAGATACACAACCATCAATCCGTCTTTTCTTGCAAAAGGATAAACTCTAAGGGATTTGTTGTGCATAAAAAAGCCAACATGCTTGTCAATTTTTTTGAGAAGAGATTTATGAGGCCCACAGTCTTGACCAAACCTTGGAAGGTTTTTGTCGAGGTGTCATTAAGCTGTAATTTGCGTTGTATAACGTGTACACACAGTAAAGTAATCTATGGCGGAATTATGAAAGATAATATCTTTGAGCGTACCAAACCTGTGTTTTCCTGCGCCAGGATTATACATGAGGTTGGCTTTGGCGAGCCCTTTCTGAACAAGACATTTTTGGCTAAATTAGAATATCTCAAAAAATCGAACATCTTTGTAGATATCATAACTAATGGAACACTGATCACCAAACAAATCGCTGAGCGGCTTGTTGCCCTGCAACTCGATCAGGTCACATTTTCCATAGATGGCGGAACCAAACAGACCTTCGAAGCTATAAGAGTTGGTGCAAAGTTCTCAGAGGTATTGGAAAATATTGGAGCTCTGCACGAGATAAAGATCCGGGAGCGAAGTAACAAGCCCTTCATGCGAGTAAATTTCGTAGCAATGCGCCGCAACATACACGAGTTGCCTGAAATGATAAGAATCTTGGCTAAAATAGGCATCAAGGAAATAGCAGTGCAGAACTTCTCGCCTCCGGATTCAGGGGCTGTTAAAGAGTGTCTATATTACTATGATAGAAATACAGTAACTCAGCTCCTGAAGGAATCAAGGAAGGTAGCAAATCAATGCCGTGTGAACCTGATCGCACCACCGTATTTTCCCAAACTTGATGTTCCGCTGGCCCTGCAGAATCTTAACGAACTTATAGAAAAGAAGAAACAAGAACAGGCAAAGTGCGGTGCTATAGCCCTAAAAAGCCTCTTTGATGGGGATAGCGATTCGAGAAGTGTCCAAGACCTGATTGCTCTAATCACAAGAACTGACGGAACAACCGATGGCGAGCAATCCGATAATGGTGAAACTCGCGCCAGTGGAGAGGCTAATAAGAAAAAGAGTACAAACTCTTCCAAAGTGAAAGTCTGCTACGAACCATGGCAGACAATGTATGTCACCTACGATGGACAGGTCAGACCATGTTGTGCAATGGGCGAAAGCTTTGGCAATCTTTTAGACAGTAATTTTGAGGATATATGGAATAACAGGAAATTTCTACTTTTGAGAAGAACTGTCAATAGTAAGAATCCAGCATTCATTGAATGCAGAGATTGCTATTTACGCAACAAAAACATACATTTGCCTTTCAGGACTGCCTTGTCCATGTTTATAAGGTCTTTTGTTAACCTCGGTTTTGTAAATACGACCAGAAGAACAATCAAGTTTCTGCTGGAATACGTTTAGTTGCGTTTCTATAGGATTGCTTCCGTTTCTTGATTGGAGGAAAAATACCTGTGAAACTTCGTAAAAATATTGTGAACAATTCCTATAGTTCTGCCAAGAAACAACATATGGCAACGAGCACCGATAATTTTAGCGTATTGAAGGGGAAGGGCCTGAAGATCAGTCAAGCTAAAAAGCACAAACGAGATGTAAACAATACCTGCAAGCCCAAGACTGAAGCCGAACAGAGAAAAATATTCTGCATCCCGGCCGAAGAAGGATATGGATCGTCATTGTCTCGCAGTGAGATAGCACGAAGAATAATATATCGAGCCTGTGAAGTCATTGTCAGTGCTATAGCAATAATACTTTCCTTGCCAATTATGTTGGTGGTGGCGCTGATTATTAAACTTGATTCACCCGGTCCGGCCTTGTTCTTCCAACGAAGGCTCTCAAGAAGCCGCAAAGTACGGGGAAGAAAAATCTTCAATGATCCCAGGTACGAAATTGTCGATCCCAATTTTTCCTTCGAGAAGTCCTACTGGGTACCAAAGACATTTTGGTTCGTAAAATTCAGGACCATGTACGCAGATGCAAAACAGAGGTTTCCTGAGCTATACGATTATAATTATACCAAAGAGGAAATCGAACAGATTACTTTTAAGATACGACACGACCCACGCGTCACAAAAGCAGGAAAGTGGCTGCGAAAGTCCACGCTGGATGAGCTACCTAATTTTTTGAACGTCTTGACTGGTGACATGAGACTTGTGGGCCCCAGGCCGGAAATCCCGGAAATGCTCACCAATTACCGCGCCGACCAAATGCGAAAATTTACGGTCAAACCCGGTATAACAGGGTTGCCCCAGATTAACGGTAGAGGCAGATTAACCTTTAAGAAAACCGTAGAGTATGATCTGGAATACGTGGATAAGAAATCAGTTGCACTCGACTTTAAGATTCTATTCTTGACTGTTTGGAGAGTTGTTGCCCAACATGGTGCGTTTTGAGTTATAAGTTTTTCCCTTCTTTAACAGATCAAAATAACAGTCCTTTAGGTGAATTTCAAATCTATGCAAAGACAACAATCCCCATATAAATTACCTACGATAGCAGTTGTTTCTGTTACCCAAAACAGATGTGGCCCATTGTTGACACTGCTTTCTCAGATCAATCAAGTTAACTACCCGCCTAAGTTGCTTGATATTTTTCTGGTGGATAGCGGTTCTACTGATGGCACGGTTGAATGTGTCAGAAACCAATTTCCGAGTGTGAATCTTACAACGACGAGCAAAAATCTTGGGATTGCAACCGGTTTTAACAAGGCCATTAAGGCTGCTTTGGAAAGTGACCGTCAATATAAATATTTATGGCTATTGGATAGTGACGTCCAGATCGACTCTGATACATTGATGCCCCTTGTCGAAACTGCTGAAAAAAATCCAGATATTGCGGCAGTGGGTTCGGCAGTGTATGAGCCCGAAAATAGAGATCAATTGGTGACCGTTGGTCTTAATATTGATTGGAAAACCGCCAATGTTGTTTATCATATTCCGTCCGATAACAATGCTGGTGCTGTGTACGACGTGGAGCTGAGTCCCGGCTGTTCTTCGCTCACGAGAGCCGACTTGTACCGCAAGTTGGGGCTGTGGGATGAACGTCTTTGGCTTTACTGGGGAGACACCGAATGGAGTACAAGAATGCTGAGAAACGACTACCGAATATGCTGTCATGCTAAATCAAGGGTGTGGCACCGTAACTGGGCCAAGATTAAACAAGACTTCAACTTTCCTTATATACTTCACGATAGGATTCGTAGTGCTCTTCTGTTCAATCTTTGTTATAATCCTGAAAACTCCGTTGTCGGCGTCCGCTATCTGATTAAAATGAGTTATCTTAAAACTGCTTTTGAGAATTTCACACTTCGGCCTAACTTTGGGCGCGCATATGTGGAAGGCATAAAGGACTTCCTGGCAGGAGATTTCTCGAAAAAGGATTTCTCGTCATGGCCAATGGATATCGAATCGAGGGGAATTGATCAGATATGTCGAAGACTTTCGGAAAGACTCCCGAAGAATCCACGTGTTATTTTCAATATGATCTCGGATGAACACCAGAAAGCGGAAGTAAAAAAAACCTTTCAAAAGTATTTTAAACAAATTCGCTGGGAGGAAATCCACGTACGAGCCGACAGAGATAATATGAATATATCTGCTCGTATGCATGAGTATTTGTATTTTCATTTGCCTCAGTTGCTCCTTTGCCTTTTGACTATTTTTAATAGAAGGGACCTGATTGTATCTCCAATAAGTATCCCATGTTTATATAATATTGCAGCCGCGAAATATACGATGCTTATAGATCCGTCTGGAAGTGGTTATTTTTGTAGAAATCGTCCCATTTTTGGTTTGATAAAGTGCTTTACAACAATTATAAAAGGCCTTAAAGTGGTCTATATAGATTTACCCTGGGCTTTAAAGAAGTGTCAGGCACTTAGGAAAGGCCCCATGGGCGATGCTAATAGGCCCGGAAGTTAAATCTATCAGAGGTCTTAGGGACAACTTTATACGTTTGAGACTGTGAAATGGTAAACTCTAAACTGCTTGTGGTTTGAATATCAACTTATCAATAAAGGAGTAAGATTATGAAAACGTTAAGATTTCCTGTCTTGGTCATAGGAATTATCTATATTATTGCAGGTTGTACTGTTGCGATGTCCGGTCCGGAAAGGCCAAAAGCCAAGAGTCCATTCGCTCCAGAGTATTTTGCTGTTTTAACTTCCACTTTAGACGGAAAGAATATCAAGGAAATCATAAGAGATCCAACGCGAGAGATAAACCATGCCAAGGTATCGAATGACCACAAATGGATCGCATTCATGCGTTTCAACACAATTGGACGCAGTGGTGTGGCCATGGAATCAAACGGATATGATAATACAGAGATTGTGGTGTGCCGTATCGATGGTTCGGAGCTTCAGGTCCTTACTCCGGCTAAAAAAGGCGTCATCAACGGAAATCCTTACTGGACAAGCGACGACAAAGGGATTTTATACATCTCCACAGATACACCTGACAGAAAGCCAGGACTTTTCATAATAGATGTCAAAACAAAAAAGAAACGCCGGCTTCCAGTACCCAAGGGATGTTTCCCTACAGATCCCCATATGGTTGGAGATTTGCTGGTTTTTCCGGCGTGGACAAAGAAATTCCCAACTCGCTCAATCTATACTATGGATATCGATGGAAAGAATCTAAAACGGATAACCTCACCACCGCGTGGCTCAGAAGGGGAGAATGATCCCAAGTTGTCACTTGACAAGTCCAAAGTCGCCATATTTCGGAATATCAAAAAGGGCGAATGGCATCTCGTTGTTGTTGATCTAAAAACGAGTGAGGAAAACGATTTATCACCGCCAAATGTCGTCGAAGGCGTTGCTGAATGGTCACCTGACGGCAAGTTGTTGGTCTTCTGGCATTTCAACCCGGAAAAGTTCAAGAAGTCGAAAACCCTTGCTCAACTATATACTATCCGACCCGACGGAAGTGAACGCAGGAAAATTGACCTTCCTCCGGAATTTTGGTACACACACGTAGCCTTCTTTCCCGGCACCACCTCGACAAAGGATGCTAAGATTATCTTTTCAGCCAAAAAATTCCCTTCCATTTTTTTTCAAAAAAGAAGACTTTTTCAGTAAAGTACTGTTGATCACAAACAGAGATCCCCTAATCTGCTGAAGTGCCCCTTTTATTGACGATGCGCGTTTTAGACAGCGTTTTTCAAACTAAGTACTGGGTAACAGCGTTTGTCGCTGCATTATTTTCCCTGGTGTGCTGGAAAATAACGCAACTGGAATTCCGCTTTACCTTAGCCCTTGCTGTGGGACTTTTATTCCTTTCCGTGTCCATGATAGGGATATCTTATATTGTAGATATTCTTGTTTTGGCAATGGTATTTAATATTCCCTTTTCTATATTTGGGAAGGTTCTTTTCAAACAGGATATACCGTATGCCGTGATGCCAGGCTTTAGCATGGGACTGAAAGAAGTGATGCTCTTGATGGCTTATCTGATCTGGTTCGGCCAAGTGTTTATTGTACGAAAAGAGCCGCTTCCCAAACTTCGAAAAATCGATTTCTTTATTCTGCTCTTAATCTTCTCACAGGCTATGTCTTTGCTCGGAGCCCCTGATAAATTAGTGGGTGTGTTTGATATTATACATAATATCAAACATGTCATGCTCTATTATTTCATCGCGCACAAAGTTAAACGCAGTCATCTTAAGTGGATTATCATACTGCTGCTATTTGCTATCATGCTTGAAAGCTCCCTTGCCCTTTTCGAACGAAGTACCGGTAACGTAGGTATTGGCAGAACCAAGGGCAAATCATCATCAAGAATAGATACTGAAATTGGAGTGCAAAAGAAAACACCTGGAATAGTCGAGCAGATTAGGGCAGAGGGAACTACTATTGATCCTCACGTACTGGGAGAGTATTTCAGTATGATTCTACCAGTTCCCTTCGTTCTGATGATGATGCGGCATTGGAAGCTAAAGATTAGACTCGCTCTCGCGATAATTCTCATTATAGGTATCGGCGGACTTATTGTAACGTTCTCACGGTCCGGCTGGTGCAGCTTCGGTATTTCATCGGTTTTCGCATTGGGGATTATCATCTTTTCCTGGAAGCAAACAAAAGCACTGTTCATTGCCATAGTGTTATTCGTCATCGTGAGTATTTCCTATCCGCGAGTCTATGAATATCTTATTGTCCGTTTTGTTAAATCCCCCTCAGAACTTCTGACATTACGATTTGCTATGAACCGGACAGCGCTGGGTATTTGGCATCAAAATTTCTTCTTCGGGTATGGCTCAGGAAATTACAGTTATGCGCTGGAAGAACCTGATGTGATCGTACACAATTGGGATGACCGTTCCAAGACAACATTTGTTGTTCACAATTTGTTTCTCTATCTTGTTTCCGAGATAGGCCTGTTCGGCATGATTGGATTCTATGGCCCTATACTGCTGGCAATGTTTAAATGCTGGACGTTGCGGAAATGTCCAGATCCATTGATTCGGGGATTAGCTCTTGCCATTTTGACCGGACTTTTTGGCTATCTGCTTGATGGATTGACCAATCCACTGTGCAGAGAACTTGTCCCATATGCCCAGCTCTGGGTATACATCGGAATTTGCATGTCTTTGCGCCAGATGTCAAGAGATCAGGCTCAAAGTATCCCTTCTGAAACTAAATGAAATTGCACGAAAATGAGGCCAGAAATGGGTTATTACCTGAGCAAAATTGTCATGCTGAACGAAATGAAGCATCTGGCCATCGGATGAGAGCAACGTTGCATTATGCTCGCTACCCAGATCCTTCGCCTATGGCTCAGGATGACGCGATATGGTGGTGCAGTGGCATCGGAATTATGCAATTTCATTTAGTTCGTCAAAAAGTTGATGTTCATAAACCAAGCAGATAAATCCAAACTTCACAAGAGTGAACTAACCAGTATTGCAGAGGGGGCGGGCATTACTTTTGTCGGACAGGCTGTGGAAAGTCTTGTGAAGTATCTTTATATAATAACAGTGGCGAGGTTATTGGGGGCGGAGTCCCTTGGTCTGTTAGTGCTGGGGTTAACTGTTGTCGGCGTTACTGGGATGATTTGCAGAATGGGTCTTGAGAATGGTGTTATTAGATATGTTGCACTTTATAATGGTATTAACGACAAAGGGAGGGTTAAAGGTGTAATTGTAGAGTCACTGAAATACTCTTTTGTCGTGAGCACTGTTATCGCGTTCATATTATATTTGATAGCAGGATCTCTGTTTACACGAATTTTTGATAAACCTGAAATAGAAAATGTTATTAAACTCTTGTCTCTGTCTTTGCCGTTTTTATCGTTGCTCCTAATCGGTATATCCTCAACCTGTGGTTTCAAGGTAATGCATTACAGGACTCTTGGGCAGTGCATATTTCTCCCTTTATCGAATTTGCTTTTAGCAGTATTTTTTTTCCTGCTGGGCTTTGGGCTGAGGGGAATAGTATTTGCTTACGTAATATCAGTTTTTCTGACCTCCATTCTTTCAATCTACTTTGTTGGAAAAGTCTTTCCTGACATTGTACATGTACGGGCCGTCCTGGAGGTCGGCAAACTGCTCAGGTTTTCAATTCCACTGTTAATTGTTAGTTTTTTGAACTACCTTATTATTTGGACCGATACCTTAATGCTGGGGTATTTCAAAACTTCTGAAAATGTCGGTATTTATAATGTCGCCATGAGATCTGCCTTGCTTACAAGTATGATACTGGTTTCTTTCAATGTTATTTTCGCACCCATAATTTCTGACCTATATAATAGAAAAGAAAAGCATAAACTTGAAATCTTGTTCAAGACTGTAACAAAATGGGTATACACAATGAGTTTTCCAGTATTCTTCCTAATAGCATTGATGCCGAAAGAGATAATGGCTATTTTCGGCCGAGAATTCGTAATAGGGTGGATTCCTCTGGTAATTCTGGCGTTTGCACAGTTCGTAAATGCTGCAGCAGGACCAGCTGGATTTATGCTTGGGATGTCAGGCAAGCAGTATCTTATGACGTATAATACGATCGGTATCTTCCTACTCAACATCTTCCTGAACGGTATCTTTATCCCCCGCTATGGAATGGCAGGGGCGGCTATGGCCAGCGGTACATCAATCATCGTTTTCAACTTAGTAATGCTGATGGAGGTATATCTGCTGTGGAAAATACATCCATATAACGCAAAATTCCTTACACCCACATTCTTTGGCATGGTAGCATTTGGCGTGGGCCTTTTCACAAGAATCGCAGTACGTAATCTGGAAACCATACAAGGAATTTTAATCTATGTTCCATTATTTCTGGCTGTATATGTGCTGTCGATTTGTAGATGGGGCATAGACAATGAAGATAGGTTTATAGTTGAAGTATTTAGAATGAAATTCCTAAAGATAATGAAAAAAGCCTAAAGCATGAAAAAGAGAAGAATGGAAAATCGTGGCCAATCGTGTTCACAGATATATGAACCTGGAATCTCGCCTCCGAAATATGATCCTCAGAGCATAAAGGGGTCGAATCTGCACAAGCAGATGTTGAGTGTAGCATTCCCAAATTACATGAGGCCGTTTTTTCTGAGCTCAACGGTCAAGTGTTTAGTAAAGAAAGTTTCTCGACTTTTTGATAAATACTATTTGCTTAGGTATAGAAATTTTATTTCGCAGCCTCACTGCATTTTAAAACTCGTGAATTATATCATATATCTAGTCGAGCACAATAGGGTGGAAGCAGTTCACTATGCCCCCTTCTTTGTGAACATGGATATTAGCAATATCTGCAATCTGCGATGTCCCGGATGCATAACAGGCTTGAGGCATCCCTCGTCGCGAAAAATGTCGAAGGCTGAACTGCCGACTATTAAGCGTGTAGTTGACAAGGTTGCCAAGCGCTCTATTCAAATAGGCTTTTTGCAATGGGGTGAGCCATTGCTAAATGATAGTTTCTATGCTGCCTGTGCTTATGCAACGGAAAAGGGATTGTGGACGTTGATTCACAGCAACCTGAATATAAGAGATGACAAACTGGCGCGAAAAATCGTTGATGCTGGATTGCACAGGTTAATTGTCTCCTGTGACGGTGCGACACAGGAGGTATATGAGAAGTACCGTATTGGAGGTGATGTCGAGCTTGTGTTTGAAAACATACAGAGAATTTCAAGTGAAAGGAAAAAAAGAGAGCTGAATTTTCCTTGGATTACGGCAAAGTTCACTGTATTTGACCACAATTGGCACGAAATCGAGTTATTTAAGCAAAGAGCACTGGCTGTTGGGGCTGATGAAGTGCTGTTTGCTCCGGCCGTAATGGGGGGGTTCTACAAAACGGGGAGGATAGCAACGGCAGAATTGTTTAATCTAAAAGAATTGAGATGGGAAAAAAGAAGGGATATAAGATGTAACGAGATATGGAATTCATTTTTTATAACTTGCGATGGTGGTGTTTACCCGTGTTGTGCCAGTTTCAGAGATGCAGATATTTTTGTGAGTCCCCAAAATAGTGTCAGTATGGAGTTAACAGAGCAATGGAATATAGGCAAGTTCAAATCTATCCGCAGTTTTTTCTTAGGTAGATCAAGAATGCCATTGGAACAACTGCCACAACCATGCAATACCTGCAGAATTTGCTCGGATTTCAGATCACTCAAGCAAAAAAGTAATTGCATTAGGACATGAAATCAGAAATGACCGTATTTGATTGGATATGAAATGGGTTAAGCATATAGAGAAATGCACGTGTTTGAGGGAGATATTATGAAAACTTTTCTACTAGGCTTGGATGGCATGACGCTCCGTATCGTTGAACCTTATATTAGGGCGGACCTACTGCCGAATTTCAAAAAGGTTATAACCAGTGGCACACACGGGATTTTACGTTCTACTATTCCGCCTTCATCCCCTTTAGCCTGGACCTCATTGGTTACAGGAAAGAATCCTGGTAAACACGGTGTTTATGAGTTCAGGAGAAGAAAAGGCTACAAGGCCGAAATCATTACCAAAAATACATCCCCTTATGCGGAGCCGGTGTGGTATGTTTTAAGCAGACATGGGAAAAAAGTAGTAATTGCTAATGCACCCTTTGCTTATCCTCCCGATGAAGTTAACGGTATTATGATCTCAGGTCTGATGACACCAAGTCTAAACGCTGAATTTGTTTACCCTAATGAGGAAAAAAAGAGACTCTTAGAGCTCATTCCGAATTACCAAATTGACGTGGACACAGATGAATACGCGTACTCAACTGACATGAATCTATTATTAAAGAAAATCTTCGAGATTACTGAGGTCCAAAGAAACTTGATGGAGTATATGCTTGAGAATCATCCCTGGAATTTATTTTTCCTCGTATTCACTGGCCCGGATAGACTTCAACATTTCCTCTGGGACGAAGTCATTTCAATGGATCGTGAATGCGTAAAGTATTACCAATGGCTGGATGAAATTTTGGGGAATATTTTGAAAAGATTTGATGATGAGACTGTTTTATTTATTGTTTCTGATCATGGCTTCATGGAAGCTAAAAAGAGCTTTTATATCAACACATTTCTTAAAGTATCTGGATTGTTGGAATCTCGGCACAACTATAAAATTAAGAATAGTTTGGCCAAGCTAAATATATCAGTGGCTAACATCCGAAGAATCATAAAAAAAACAGGATGGGCAAAGTTAAAAAAACATGTTCCAATTCCCCTCATAAACCTCGTTAGGAGAACATTTCCGTCTGAAGGTGTCAAAGAAGGTGATTTTGTTCACAGAAAAACCAAAGCTTTCTCATTACAAGGCTATGGCATAATATCTGTGAACTTGAAAGGTAGGGAACCTGATGGAATTGTAGAACAGAAAGATTACAACAAATTATGTGACTTAATTGAGAAGAAACTGCTTGAGGTGAAGGACCCTGAAACGGGCAAAAACATAGTGAAAGCAGTTTACAAAGGCGAATTGATATATTCAGACGAATGCAGTGAGGGCAGACCCGATTTATTAGTCATTATGAATGAGGGATATTCAATCAACGAATCGCTGGAAACCGTTATAGTGGGTGAAAACAGATTGGGAAACAAATACAAAACAGGAGATCATGACGAGAAGGGATTATTCATCGCTTACGGAAATTGTTTCAACTGCAAAAGAATTAATGCTGATATCTACGATATCATGCCCACAATACTTTATCTTATGGGATTGCCAATTCCAGAGGATGTTGACGGCCGTGTCCTGACTGAGATAATTAAGCGTGACTTTCTTGAAAACAACAAAATCAATTTTGAAAGAGCAAAGGAAAGCATATCTTTAAAAAAATCTGCTTTGGACGAAGAAGAAAAAAAGGAAGTAGAAAGGCATTTAAAAAATTTAGGATATTTGGGCTAAAACATTATTCCAAGAGCTATTCTGTACCCTGATATTCAGACTGGTGTTTAAGGTTAGAAGTTGTAGTAAAACTCGGTTATATTTTTAACACCTCCAAGGTAAAAGGTCCGATCGAAACTATAAAAAGCAAAAATAAAATTAACGAAGCTGCCAGCGCTTATAGGTGTACATCTCCAGCAAAAGTTACACAAAATATTACACAAAATATTACACAAAACACTGACTGTGGCCAAAATCGAGAGAAAAAAAGGCACAAACGATTCTTTAAAAGCTATCGGCTACAATGAAGATACAAAAAAGTGGGCAAAGGGATTTGAATCATCGACGTCCAGCTTGGAAAGCCAGGACATTTTTGGTGATTTGATACACATGGATTTCTCTGAAATATGGAATAATGAGTATTACCAAAGTGCCCGTGCATTATTCTCAAAGAAAAAATCGCCTATGAAGACAGTTTGTAATCGCTGCCATTTGTTCTCGAGGCATTAATCTGTGCCTTTTCGCTGCTCGCTGCAGGCGCTGCTGCAGGTTCGGCTACCTGCATGACATCTCTTATCTCTCCGGTTGACTTGACTCAAAACAGATCACCTTACCGGTCTTCATTGCCACGAATACGCGTCCCTCGGTAACAGCCATTCCGTCGTAGACCGGAGAACCTTCCAGGTGGTATTCACTCAGCTTCCGTCCGTCTTTGCCGTTAACCGCCCACAGCTTAGAGTCGGCACGTCCTTCAAACGGGGCAAGAGGATCTGCCGGGTCAATGGTGTCAATCGCCCCGGCGGCAAAGAGGATTTCACCGGCGGCTGCTAAAGAATTGAAGCGTACCGACACATTCTCTAACCAGAGTTCCTTGACCTTATTTAAGGGGTTCCCAAAACGCGAAAGAATGCGTTTGGGGGTCCCTTTGGAATCTGAATCGCTTATCGGGGCCAAATTCCACTCTCCTGCCCACAGTCTGTGGCCCTTGTTCCCACGCTGAAAGCTTTTTCCCAGGTTTTTGCCCAGATACGCTTGAACTCCGTAAGCTTTATTACCGGTGAACACCAAAAGCTGGGACCTCCCTACCGGGCCTACCTCCCAGCTCACGCGATTGAACCAGTTCTCATCGCGAAATCCACCACCAGCAAAGAGATAAGGCATGGGATTTGTGTCGTCGCCAAATACTCTTTCGCGGCGCATGAAAATGCCTGAGCCGGCACTCACCAGGATGTCGGATTTCGTGCCTTGAAGGGTTTTTCTGTCGACAAATATATTCGGCGGGATCATCTCGTCGGTTTCGGGATCGGGGCTGTAAAGGGTCCGTTTCTTGAGGATCTTGCCGGTCACCGGGTCCAACTCGTATAGGAATATCCCCGAATCCAGATATGAAGATCTCCCGGCAGCCGCGTAGGCGATGCCGTCTTTGACCAGGATGCTGCCGTGGACGGGCCAGGCTGATTCCAGCTGGTCGCGAGCTCCGATCAGACGTGCTTCCGGTGCCAGTCGTCGGCGCCACACAAGCCGGCCGTCCGATTCACGCAGGCAATACACCCAACCGTCTGCGGATCCAAACAACACCAAGCCCTTGTAGATGGTCGGGGGCGTATCAACGCGTCCTCCTGCGGTGAAGTCCCAAACCTGCCTGCCGTTGCTTTCGTTCAGTGCAACAACCCTGTGCTCGTCAATCGACGCGACGAAGGCCCTGCCCCCGGCGACAACCGGCGGGGTGAGTTTTCCGCCCACAGCAGCTTCCCAGAATAACTTGAGGTTGTGTGACACAGAAGCTTTCGTCGAGCCACTGCGGGAGGCGTCGTGACGGAAGGTCGGCCAGTCATTCCCATTTGTTGCCTTGCCGTTGCCGGCGTATGCTTGCCAATATGCTGGACCGAGTTCGAAGGCTGCACTGTCGGTTGTCTGCGCCGAAGCGACGCGGTCCGATTTGGGGGCCAATGCGTAGTAGCCGTTGAGTTTGGCATCGAGATAGCATGTGCATGGGTGTGGAGTCAGGTAGAGCATACCATTGCAGGGCACAAATCCGTGCAGACAGGCACCGCGAGCCCAGTGGTTGAGGCTGTTATGCCCGGTCTCATAGTTGATGAATTCCGCCCCGCGACGTGAAGCTATGAAAAACCGCTCTGTCGCCTTTGCGCGGTAACAGCGATGGTGGTGATCGGTTTGGAGTGTCTTATTAGTGGAGAATCTTCGTTTGATTTTGCCGGTCTGCAGATCAAGGCCGATGAGAAAGTAGTCGATGTTTGATTTGTCCAGGCGGTGTCCCGTCCTCCAGTCGCTATCCTCGACAACCGTATACTCGTGAATCCAAACCGTGCCGTCGACCACAAACACATCAGGTTGCCAGTTGTGAGCCCACCCGCCGTAAGGGTGCTTCCAGAGCAGTTTGCCTTGGGCAGCACTGTAGGCGTACAGGGTACCGGGGAAGCTGTGCCAACCCCTCTGAGGTTCCCAAGTGGGCTGTGCCAGCAGAATCACACCATCCTGGTATACAAGCACACATTGGTCGCTATAGCGGATGAAATAACTGGTTATCAAGTATTCCTTGGCCTTAGGACGAGCAATCCGCCAGTTCTGCCGGCCTGTGCGCAGATCCAGGCTCACGATTGCACTTTGATCCATCAGAAACACCTGCTTCTTGCTAGCGATCAGTTCCAGACGCCCAAACGGCTCGGCACTATCGGTCTTTGCCTGAAGCCCGGAGTATGCTCCCTTCTCCCAGATTTTCTTCCCTGACTCCAAGTCTATTACGCAGACACTCCTTCTGACGGCCTCCTTTCTATCTTCGCTCGGTTTGGGGGCTTCATGGCCTATCGACAGGACGAGTTTACCGTCCTGATGGATAATCTCATCGGTGCGCTCTGTGCCCTTGAGAATCCTTAGAACCTTGCCCGTGGCGGCATCGATTTCAGAAACCGGAGCACTGAATCCCAAAGCGACGTAGACGCGATCTCCGGCAGCGACGAGACGCTTGGGCAACTGCGGCGGCTGATTAAAACGTCCCTCCCAGGCGGTATTCCAGGCTTTCCACCCCCATTCCTTGATGGGCCTTTTCCACAGCAGAACTCCGCTAAAGGCATCCCGTGCCACCAGGAACCATTTATCAGGCAGTTGCCCCGAATTCGCGCTGGTCTGTGCCTCATCCTGGATAATGAACATCCGGCCTCGGGAAGAAACCATGGCGCTGGTGCTCGGTACCGTATTATGATGGCGCTGCCAAATCGGCTCAGCAACCCACTGGATGCGACGAGGGGAGTCGACTACCTTGTCGCGCGCAACTGCATTGCCATCGGCGGAATGCTGCCAGTGCGTCCACTCGTCGATATCGTCAGGCCAGGGCTTGGTTATTTTTATCCATTTGCCGCCCGACTTGACATAAGCTACTCCCAGCGGTCGCAGCACACGCATGATTTCGTTCATGGGAACGCGTTTGGGCTTATCCACAACCACAAGGCTGGCTAGGTTGTCGGCGTAAGGAAGGATCGCCCCATTCCAGAGCTGGACGGACACGGGGCCGTAAACGCCGAGCGATTGAATATGTCGGCGGGCGGTTTCGATATCCTTCGTGTCGGTATCTAAGCCGTGAACGATATACCGTTCATTGTCCCGCAAGGCGGCCGTCAGCCGGCCGTCGCCACAATCAATATGGACAATCAGTCCACCCTTGACGCCGGTTTGCTCCAGAATTTCCCGGCTGGATTGGCCCGCCTGCCCAGAGTCTCGTACGGCGGGCAGGCCTTGAGCTTCAAGGAACGAATTCGAAGCCAAAATCAACAGCGATATTACGAGTATACTGAGCAGGTCTTGTTTCATCTTATCCATTCCCTTTCACATAATTCATGATCAAGTCTTTCATTTTTTCAACTCCGCTTCAAGTCTTCGATTTATACCTCTCTGAATGAGTGGTTTCAATTGCCCGGAGGTGTCAGCTGGCTGCGCGTCAGTTTAAGTTCATTGACAACTGTGCGGCCTTCCTGAATCAACTTCCACGATTCTCTCTGTACAAAGGTTTTATTCTGGACGTATCGCCGGTACATCCACAACAAAATCCGCGTCCCGCGCGTACGGCGAATTCGGGTTGAAACTGATGACTTCATCGGCCACGCGGACGGTGAAATCATCGAGACGTTCAATAGCAGCGACCATCTCTCCCGGCCGTGCAGGATATACAACCGCAAGAAAACGCCACTGCTGGGCAGGAACGGTATTACTAATCCACAGGTTATGTGCGCAGAGGATATCACCTCTTCGCCATTGACGATAATCTTCGCCGGTAAACGGATTCACAAAAGCTTCGGTCCCAATACGGTCGTCAAGGTTGAGTCCTCCTGGATGGGCCAAATGTCGCAGGCGCACCTTCACGTCGCCGACGGCATAATCAATTGTAAAGGTGCTTTCATCAAAGTCAAACGGCTCTTGCGGTACAATATGATATAGCCAGGTATAGGTGGCGGCTACAGAGCAGCTCAGGTCGTCATAGATTACGAAATATCGGCCGCGCAGAAAAAGGACATGCCGGATGAAATAATCCAGATAGGGCAAGGCTCTCTTCTGATATACATCGTCCAAGGGCAGCGACCATCGCGAATACTTGCCCGGCGCGCGAGGATAGCAACGGGTGGCGTCACCGGCGAAATAGACGTAATCTTCGCCGCGGGAAAAGGCGACGACGCGCCCGTACGTAGGATAGAGTTGGCCGGTTGGCGGTTGCGCCTGACCCAGGCCGTCCACCAGGATTGTGTTATGACTCATAGTGTGGAACGCATAGGCATCACGATTGGCCGAACTTCCACCGCCGTGATTCAGCATTTGCCCGTAAGCATGCAGTTGGAAAGACCCGTCGGAATTAAATGAGTGGCCGTAACCGCCGCGAGGCCGACACTGAAAGATAATACCCAGGCCGTTCTCGTAGGTCGAGCGTAAGCTCGGAGGACCGGTGGCGGCCATGACCCAACCGGCGATGGGAAACAAACCAACGGTATCGTTTTCGGGCTCGGGCTCGGGCTCATCATAGTACGCAGGCAGTACGTACTCGATCCAGGGACGGAATGTGGAGAACTCTTCGCCGCCGTATTGCTGCCAATTCAGCAGGAAACGGCCGTCACCAGTTAAGTAGGCGAATTGGCGAAAGTGCGCTAGGTGATTGCGCTGGGAAGCATTTGCCTGGTTGCCCCAGGCATGATGGCCCATACCGACCGGAATGATGCGGCGGAAGAATTCGCCAATTCGTGTATAGTAGGGATTGCGTCCAAGGTGGGCTTGAGGCAGTGACGTGTCAAAATACATTGTGGCATTCATCAACCATTTGCATTTTGAGGTGCCGTAGCCGGCGCCTTCATTCCATGCCTCGTCGAAGCCGTGTCCGCAAGTCACGCCGATTAAATAATTGAGGATTAGGTCGAACCATTCACGCCCAATCTGGCTGTGTTCGTAAAGCGCCAGACCGCATACTGCGGTGTCCATGGCGGCTTCGTAACCGTGACTATCAAGCATCCCGGACATCCCACCGGCCCTTACCAGGGGCTGGCCAGTTTCTTTGTCTTTGCGGTTTTTGTTCTTCCAGGAAAAGTCATTCATAATGTGATTGATGCGCCATTCGAGAGAGCCAATCATGATCTGTCGTTCTGTCGAAGTAAGGTCAGGATAGAGCCAGTCGAACAGCAGGGCCAGGAACTCATTTCCTTGAGTGGCGTCTTCGTTCCCATCGCCTCCCAAGCCTTCTGGTGAGGCCCGCCCACCAGGTGGGTAGCTCGCCCAGGTTACGGCACGAGATTTTACGCCGGCATACCGGTCATCACCGGTCATTCGCCAAACAAAACATACCATCGCCAAATCGCGGGCGATGGTATAAAACTCCTGCGCCGGTTGGGTTGCGCGATCAGTTGCAGGAAAGCTGCTCCACCAACGCTTTTGCATGATCTGGTCCGCCTGAAGACGCATATAACGTAGAGCAGCTTTGGAACCGCCGTCTGTTTGGGCCAATTGACGAATGCGATTTATATTCCCGGCATTGAATAGGATGCGAGGATGCCCGAGCCGGGCCAGATGGAGGTCGGCTAATGCTGAACGGTCCCAGGCCGTCGCATCCTCCGCGATGATGAACGAACGGATGTTGCTCCACTTTACCCGGCCGGGTCCAACGTCATAACCTACGCGCCAGTACCAGCGATTCTGCTCCTGGGTCGGGCCTTTGATTAAGGCCGGTAGGGTGTTGTAGAAATTGTAAGGGCAGGTGACGTTTACAACAGGATTCGAGCAATCCGGATTCGACGATATCTGAAGAGTAAACAAATGCAAGGCATCGCGGAAATTATTAGGCCCATCCGGCCAATAGGGCCAACTCATCCGTGGAGGATTTAACCGAACCATCTCGCCGTCCGCTGGCCGCCAGTTTACGTACCGGCTGTAGTGACTGCGGAGATTCTCTGGTACAATGGCTTCGGAACCGATGTGTACAGACCGCCCAAGCCCTTGTCCCCCGATAATCAACAATTGCAGCATTATGACACCGATAGAGTTTTTCATAATCAACCTTTCATGCAGTCTTCATCGAACTTTTTACTCTTAAGATAAATCTGTACTTGCCTTAATCCAATATCAGTTGTTACCGATGCGTTGATTGCAGAAGAAATCCTTCGGCCTGCATCCATTCAAGCCACCGCTGGCGCCATGTTGAGACCGGCTGGCCGCGTTGACGCATACCGAAACCGTGTCCACCCTTTGAATACACGTGCAGTTCAGCGGGCACATCGGCCTTTCGCAAAGCAAGATAGAAGCGAATACTGTGCTCGACCGACAAACCGTCGTCATGCGCATGGACCAGAAACGTCGGCGGCGTTTGTGAGGTGACTCTTGTCTCGAGCGAGTACTCGCTGACCAGTTCGTCGTTCGGGTTCCGGCCCAGCATCTGCTCCAAGAGCCCCGCGCGCCGATTACCAAGGAGCTTGAGCGACACGAGCGGATAGATGGGCGCGATGAAATCAGGCCGGCAACTGACGCGGCCGATCGGGTCATCCGCTTTTGGATCGCCTCGGTCGAACAGCACCCCGGCAGCAGCGGCCAGATATCCGCCTGCCGAAAATCCCATCACGCCGATTTGCTTCGGATTAATATTCCACTTGCCTGCGTTATAGCGCACCATACGGATCGCGCGCTGCATATCAGGAATCGACCCGTTGGACACGTACAATTGAACATCCGGGTCCGGCAATCGGTATTTGACGACGGCGCCCGCGATGCCGTGTGAGCGCAGCCAGCGCGCCACGTCATGGCCTTCCTTGTCGATTGCCAGGTGATTGAACCCGCCGCCCGGACAGATAACAACCGCGACCCCAGTGGCCTTGCGTTGATCCGGCAGATAAACCCTCAGCGTCGGTCTGGTCACACCGCGTACCGACCGGTCACGGATCGTATCCGTACCATCAGTGACCGTTCGGTCACTGTACTCTTCCTTGAGTGTGCTACCGACCGAACCGGGAGCAACGCCGGGCCAAATCGCAACCTCAAGCTCCTCAGCAATCCTGGCACGGCTGGCCGGCAGCAGTCTGTATATCTTGAGATGTTCATACTCACAGCGCAATGTGTGTCCCATCTGTCTCAGGCCGATCCAGCCGGAGTGCTCGTGAACGGGCCCAAACTTTTCCCCATCGTCATCAAATGCAAGCGCTACCAAGCCGTCGACCATCATGCGTATCTTTCCGCCATGTTTGTAGATATGAACCGTTTGAAACGCATCCGGATCACCCGCAACGATATAGTCATTGCCCGATGATACCAGGTGAAAACCTCGATTCTTGCGCAGGTTTGAGAAGCCTCGCTCCGCCGCCCAATATGAAACGTGATAGTTTTTTAGATCGCCGCTGTGGTACTGCTTGAAGATGCCGTTGCGTTTCTGCAAAGACTGATCGAAAATGCTCTTGCCATTGAGGCCGCGGGCATTGAAAAAAACAATATTCAATCCTTGCTTGCGATCCTGTGGTCGGACCGTGAACTCAAGCAGGAAATCGGCCGGAACTTCCTTCGTTAGCCAGCAGACCAGGTGATTCCGGTCGTCCGAAGTTGGCTGGCTTTGCAGCACCAGTTTGCCGTCGATGATGCTCATTCGCTTGCCGCCTTCGAGCCGCCAGTCGTGCAGCACCGCCTCATCCTCAAACGAGGTTTCATACACGGGATTAGCGTAATCGATGTCTGCTGGCGTGAACGGTTTACCTACCTGAGGATGTCGCGGCGCGGCGCTGCCTGCCATAACTGCTGTGTCGACCGAAAACGCGACCACAATTGTTACAATCCAGCAACAGAAATGGTGACTTGCCATTTTCATAAAATTTTCTCCCATCAGGACTCTTTATCAATTCATTGTATGATCGCAGTGCGGCTTCTTCATTGCCTTGTCCTTGCCGCGATCTCGCGTATCCGCAAAACGTCAGCCGTTTCTCATCTTAAATAGAAATAGCGCTGAGACGCAAACGTCGAGTCTGCTCGTGCTATAGTTAGGATGGAGTGCTTCAACTCCGTCCTTATAGGTTGCTCAAAATGCCAAAAAGCAGACTTGCTCAAAGACGCACAGGTAGTCTATTTAGAGACCAGTATAGGTTTTTGGCAGATTCAAATCAAACTATTATTTCCGGCCCTGAATTTCAGATATGGTCGGAATGGTTGCTTTTGCACCGCTAGACAATCATCACATTTACAGATTGACGGTCGTCCCTCTGCAGAAAGTCCCGCAGTGACTCTATCCAGCACCTTTTGTTTATGGATAGTGGCTCATGGCAGACCCTTTTGTCAGTAGTGGCCTTGGAACGTCCCAACCGTTGACACACGAGTAATGCGATAGTCTTGCGGTCATAATAAGGAAGAGGGCGTGAACATAACCTGTAGGTCGCCTGTAAAAATTGTAAGCTTGTTCTTCAAAAACTCTTGCACAAATCTTACACGATTTGTATCACATGTCACCCTTCCCATAAAGTTGCAAAATGTCAATATTCTTCGATATATTCATGTCTCCGATCTGACTCCACAGATGTCGGATTTAATGAGTTGTGAAGGCATAAAATATTAGATTTTCGACGGAAAATGTGTTTTTCAAAAAAGGTTTCAGCAAACTTAGGATTCAATGTCCGGCCCGGTTCCTTTAGTGACGTTGTTGGATTAGCAGGGTGTTGTTTTATTTACAGGCTTCCGAGCGGAGCCTTTGGGGCCTGCGGCCACGGCGTCTCTCCAGGAGCCCATTCCTTCGGCTGCGTGGCGCGGATTCTGTCTACGGCTTCTTTCAACCAATCGGGCGGGGTCTCATTCTCTTCGATTCCATAGACGTAAGGCAGCGGCGGTTTCATCAGGAGCGGCTTGTCTCCCAGCGGCGGACGCTCGGCATCGACTTCCAAAAGGCGGGCGCGAAGCCGTTTGACAATGTCCGGATGCTGGGCGGCGATGTTGGTCGTCTCGTAGGGGTCTGTCTTGATGTTGTAAAGGAGTTTTCCCATGAGTTTATAGTCACCCTTGCGGATGGTAGGGATGCGGACGCTGCCAGTGACTTCAAAGACGATTTCATCGCGTGGACTAGGCTCACCACGGAAGAGCATGCCGGTCATATCGAGACTGTCGACAGGGAGTTCCTGCTCGTGGCGGCCCCCCGCGATGGTGATGAAGGTCGTGAAGAAATCGGCAATGAACATCATTCCGTCGTTGACGGTGCCGGGCTGAGTATGCCCCGGCCAGCGAATGATGCAAGGCACGCGTACTCCACCTTCGAACGTGGTGTTCTTTGTGCCGCGATAAGGTTTGTTCATCTCCTCGGTAAGGCCGCCATTGTCGTTGGTGAAGACAAGCAAGGTGCTGTCGGCAAAGCCGTGTTTTTTCAGTGCAGCCATGATGCGTCCAAGGGCGTCATCGAAACACTTCAGGGCGGCTTCACGAGCGGTGTATTTGTCTGTGTATCGGGGAACCCGATCGATTGGCCCGTGAACGGCATTGAACGGTATGTAGAGGAAAAACGGCTGCTCCTTACTCTGTTTGGCGATGAGACGCTCAGCTTCCGCGGAGATAAGGTCGGTGGTATAGCCCTCCTCCTGGATTGGTTGTTCATTTCGGTGCCAGTCGTACACGACAAAACGCGCCGGTGCGTTGTGCGGGATCATTTTGTCATAATAGTCGATGCCCCAGGCGTAGTGGCCGTATTGGTGCATGAAGCCCTGCTGCATCGGCAGGTGTTCCTTCAGCCATTCGCCTGCATGCCATTTCCCGATGATTGCGGTGAAGTAGCCCGCTTCCTTGAGGGCTTCAGCGATGGTCCGTTCGTTTGCGTCGAGAGCATGGATACGACGAGTGGGGACACCCTCGTCGTTGTGGGCAAGAGTCAGGCCGAGCTTTTCGAGATAGCTGGGTTTGCCGAAGTCTTCGCTGCGCCAGTCCATCCAGTTGCGGAAGGCATAGCGACCTGTCAAAAAGGCGCCGCGGGTAGGCGCGCAGACAGAGTGGGTGTAGAACTGGGTGAGCCTAAGACCATCAGATGCAAGCCGGTCAATATTGCAGGTGAGTTCGGGGTTGCCACCATTGAAGCCGGGTTCAGCCCAGCCCATGTCGTCGCTGAGAATGAATACGATGTTAGGTCTTGAACCGGCGAGCTTCTTGCCAGTTCGATTATTTATTGCATTTTCGTCCACTGCGCAGCTGGCAAATAAGGCCGTCGCTGTAGCCGCTGTGGATTTCAAAAACTGTCTTCTGTTCATCTTGTCTTCCCGGAAGAAAAGATACAAATTCGCCAAATTCCTGACATTTCCACAGGAGTGATTGTACTGTATCATGCGAAGGTCCGCATGACAAGACACTTTATGGCCGGAATTGAGTCTTCGGAGATATAACATCATGTAATATCCGCACCGGGCACTCCGCAAACTTGGACTCTTCTCGTTAGTCGACAAATACAACCATCCTGCAATTGATCCCACCTCGCTGGGCGTACCTTCCCTGTAAGACTCAGTGTGACATTGCATCTACTCGGCTGTCGGAATGTCGTTGTTTGGAATTCCAGCATCATAGAGCGCCTATAGTTCCGAACGTTGGCTTGGTATGCAGACGGGATTGCGTGTGTACTTGTTCGGTCGTTGGCGTATTCCCTTTTCTTGGTTTTTCACCTGACGATTGTCGCGACCCAATGCGAAGAACCATTTGGGCGGTTAATGGTGACCGTGCTTCCGCCGGATATGGTTGCGGTTGATCCCCAGTTACCTGTGCCGATATTGACCCAGCGAAGTCCAAACGTCGTATCTGGATAACTGTCCAACTTCAAACCGACTGACCCGCCGCCATTCTTTGTGAAATAGAGGATATAAGCCTTCCCCGGATCGGCCGCTAAGTAAGCCTCATCCAACTGCCGGTCTGTCAGCAGATCCAGCCTGGGCTCGACGTCCCAAAACTTCACCTTGGTTTCGGTCTTCCTCGTTGCAATAATGCAGTTCTTCGCCGCAGCGTACAAACCTATCCCTGAGGTAGGACGATGAAACCTCACTCCGGCCACGCCGGCTATCAGATTGCGCCACCATTCTTCGATCGCGTTGTCAGTATCTCCCGGCTTGAATCTGCTCCAAGGTTTGCTGTCTAAGGCAATATCATTTCCATATATTTTCGTCATATGCAGCAGATACGGGGGATCCGTGTCCCTGGCCGCGTCGGCCATCCATTTTACTTTGTTCCAATGTGCTTCGTCCGCGTGCCTGCTGTTGGCCTGAGACGCATCGACATAGCCGTATTTGCCTCGATGGCTTAGCTGATAAGTAAGGCCTCGAGAGCTTTCTGCCCTGTAGACATCATTAAACATATCTGTAGTTGACACACTCTTGCCTTGGGCCCTTGCTTTGCCTTCAATGAAGTTCATCCAGTACTGTCCCCATGCTGGATCTTCATGCGTTTCATTATTCATGCAATAGAGCACGTTGTTGTAACCCAGCGTAATTGAGAGTAATCTGTTAACAAATTTGTCCTGAAAACTTCGGACCAAGTCATACTTCTGCTTCCTGGAGCCTGATGCATTCTCATATTTTGGATGTCCTGGCACTCCCTGAATGAAGGGATGGTCGCTGAATGAGCGGTACGATGTTGCTAGGCCCGACGATTCCCTCGTATAGTTAATGTTGTTTTTCGGATTCCATGGACTCACAGGCCAGGATCCCCAACTGCCATCGATCAAATCAAATCTGTCCCAGAGTTCTATCTGAACAATGACATTCCGATTATTGGCTTCGGCTATAAACATCTCCAGACGCGTCCAGAATGGGCCGGTCATTGTGTTTAGGTCGTACTGAGTACCTGTATTAGCGCAGAAGTCAAATCCCTGTATTCCGGCTGCCATCCCCGGATCGAGTACACACCGAAGATAGTTCCCACCTGCGGCTACTAACTCATCCATGGCGTTTTTAATTTGTGCGGCGGTACTCACACCTTTATTATCTTTGTCGTTGTCAGTGTCATGATCGATAAACGGATTATGCCCGTGATTCCAACCGCCGAGCAACAGTACGCGCTGGCCATCATATTTCCAATAGCGCCCATCGATGGCAATCTGAGCAAAAGTGGAATTGCTCCATGTCAAAGTGATCAGGAGTCCCAGAAATATGCGCAGGACACTTCGCCATTCCATTTTCAAGAAGGTCCATGCCGAAGCTGCAATCGATTCCATATCGCTGGTGCCGGAGAGGCTTGTCTCTCGATTGCCACGGCTTGGTTCTTGTGTATCTCTCATTATTGCTCCTTTCGGTCTTAATGGGTTGCATTGGCAGATTCAGAATGTCCATTATAATTGTATCGTGAATCCGAAAAGCTGTCCAGAGAAGCTATGAACGTTGGCTGATGTGTCGTAACAGGATGCCTCAAAAAATTTATAGCAACAGAGGTTTTAGTATTTGACTTTGAGTTCTTCATAAGTGCCGTTGCAATCTCGTTCACAATATTAGAGCACGCCTCGCCAAGTCCGACAAACAAAGTATATACGAATGTTGATACGATTTTGTGGCATGCAGTGGACCAAATATTTGCAAAAGAACTTGATCCAACAGGCTAAAAGGATTATAATTGACACGTAACCTTAGTCATCAAGCTCCTGCGCGATATCTCGCTTTTTCCTCTCCCTCCGCAGCGCAGGGGCTTTTATATGGATAATCAAGAACCGCCTGTTTAAGAAACTTCAGTGTGGGTTTGAGAAAATGGCTCTTCTGACTTCCCTATTGCCAAGACACTTAGATTGTGATACACTACCTCCTGGTCTGGGCGGAGGATAGCGCAACGGATGCGACGGACCCGAATGCTCAGGGCAAGGGCAGAAGCTTGAGATGGATCAGACCACACCGTCGCACTGTTCCGCGAGTGTCCGGGATTGATTGGGTAGGGCTAAGCTCAAAATGAAGCAACAATCGAGAAGAAAATTCATTAAATCATGTTTTGATTTGGCAATCTCAGGGTTAAGCTCTGCTTTTATCTCCTTTTGCCAGGGATGCAAAAAAAGGGAAAAACCAATATCCCCGCTTGAAATCCGTGACCCTCATAAGAAAGAGCAGATTATAGTTGGAGTAAAAGCTGGGATTGATCCGGATTTCGAGCCCCCTTATTCGAGACTACACAGAAGTGGAGAGTTGAAGAAAAGAGGAGAAGAGCTATGGAACATAATGAAAAGTTGTAAGCTTTGCCCCAGAAAGTGTGGCGTCAATAAACTTGCAGGGAATAAGGGGTTCTGCCAGGCTACTTCCCAATTAGAGATTTCCGCATATCACCCGCATTTCGGAGAGGAAGAACCTCTTGTGGGCAAAGGAGGTTCCGGAACCATATTTTTGACCAATTGCGGGCTAAGATGCGTCTTTTGCATAAACTGGGAAATCAGCCAGGGAGGACAAGGATATCCCCGAAGCATTGAAAATATGGCAGAGATGATGCTCAGCCTTCAAGAAAGGGGATGCCCTAACATCAATTTTGTTACACCGACCCATTACTCTCCGCATATTGTTCTTGCAGTTGATATTGCCGCAGGCAAAGGTTTGCGACTTCCTCTGGTGTACAATACCTGCGGATGGGAGCGCGTGGAGATATTGAAAAAGCTCGATGGCATCGTCGATATTTACCTGCCTGACTTCAAGTACTCGGATGGTAAAATGGCAGCAAAATACTCATCGGCTGCAGAGACCTATCCAGAAATTACCAAAGCAGCTCTCCTCGAAATGCACCGTCAGGTGGGAGTAGCAAAAGCTGCCAGTGATGGTCTCATGTATAGAGGGTTGATGATACGTCATTTAGTTATGCCAAATAGAGTTGCTGGAACAAAGAAGGTGATTGAATGGATAGCTCAAAACCTCCCCGAAGATACTTATCTTAACATTATGTCGCAGTACAGGCCGATGTATAAAGCATTTGAGTATCCAGAGATTTCCCGTAGGATAACCCGCGAAGAATATGCTGAGGCCATCAAGTGGGCAAAGGATGCAGGGCTCACAAATCTGGATATTCAGGGATATTGATCCTAAGTTTCGTCATTATATTGAATTCAGCGTTTGTGGATGGCAGCTTTGCCTCGGCAAGAAAGGGGAACTGACCAGTCTGGACAGGAGATAGCCCTAAAGGTCGGACAGCGAGAGGATGGTATTGATGAGAAGGTCGAAAAAGATCCTGTCTGTTGCCGACCATAGAGCCGGCAAGGTCTATGCCTCTGACATCACAAATCCCGGGACCTTATCCAACAAACGGTTATGGTCCATACCAGCCCATGCACCATTCCTCGATGTTTCTATGCATATCATAAAGTCCCCAAGTATTGGGCGGCGTATGTGCGATACGAAGATCGGGTGAAAGCAATTGGCGTTTTCCTTCTTTGGGTCGCTTGATGAAACAGAAGCTAAACAGCCAGAATGCAAAAGTGTAGCGGTTACTTCAAGACGACCTCCTTCCTTGCCAAAATTCCTCGGACCAGTCCCACCGACCTTTCGGCGTACTGGGCCGCGCATGAAGCATCCCCAAAATGACCCCATTTTCGCAACTTGAAAGCCTACAACTCACCTACAACTCACCTACAACTCAACAACTCTTTATCTCCCAATTCGAAAAAATCTCGCTCCATAAGCTCTTTATTGTCAAATGGTTACAAAAACCAAGAAAAATGGTAATGTTTTCAATGGCCGGCGTTCATGTTCCCTACTCTTCGATTGCCTCTGCTGTGGGGTCTGCTCTTCTGGAATCGTCCGCCGTTTCTTAGCCTCATCATGTGTCACTTATGCTGACGGGAAACGATGTTCAAGTTTCACGGTTGATAAACTCCTAATTCCAAGGTGACTGTTCCGGTCAGACGATAGCCCGGCTTGATTTCTCTGAACATGCTGGACGCCCGACGGCGATTGCCGGCGCCACAGTAATCCGTCACTAGCAACCGAATGGAGTCACCATTTACATAACAACGGTGATGTTGGGTGCCATCGGCATGTACAAACACGCCCATGCCTTGGTCATCTGTTAAGCCGGACCAGTAGATATTCCGTTTCGTGCCGCGGAAATCATTTACCCCCTGCTCCGTGCCGTCCATCGCCCAGAGCCAGACTGGCCGGCCAAACTTGACGGCGGCGGGCCAACTGGCATCGCGATAAGGACGGGCCTGGCCCATCGGACGACCGATATGACCGGCCGGGTAGGTGGTCCATTGGGCATTACGTTGCCATAACAATCTATCAAAGGACTTGGCGACATCAAATCCCAAGCCGATCTCACGCATCTTCTCGGCTTTGTTGTAAGTGAAGTCGTACGACAAGATCATCTGGCCTTGGCGGTTAAAGCGATATGTAAATATTCCCTCACACACATCAAACGTTCCGGCGGCCGTGATCGTCGCGGCCTCGTTTTCCCGGGCAGTTGTCACGTTGGTGGCCTTCCACTGGGTCGCAAACACATTGTAAGAAGGCATCGCTTCGCCGGTAAGTTTGGCGGTTCCCACTTTGAAAGGTGTCACATCCAGATAGGGGCCGCCAATTACGAGCGGTTGTCCGCCGAATCGGCCTTGTAGGAGCATGGCGGTCTTCTTATCGATTTCCCAAGCAAAATTGTCTCCGGTAATGATGAGTCTTGTATTGGTACTGGTAAGCGTCAAAGGCCGGGTCTTGGACGCCAGTGTTAAGACCGGGCGCACAGGCGGACCTATGGCCAGACGAAAGCGGTCCACCAGGAGGCCGGTGGGGTCACAGAAGGTTAATTCGATCTCCTTTTCGGTTAGGTCCTGCCGCGTGACCGGAATCGTTAAGGTGCCGGTGCTCCGGGCCGGAATATCAGGTGAAAGAAAACCTGACTGAGCACCACAGCTCCACCGGCAGTCCATTTCATTGAGATTAGCAAAGTCGAAACGGTTTTCCACATCCACGGTTACCAGTTGGCCGGATGCCGGCATGTCCACGAACTTCTTTCGAATGCGAATCGGTGAATAGCTCTTCTTGATGTTCCAGTACTCGGGTTTTTCCCGGCGCCAACCGTCGATGGGACCCCAGTAGCCGTAACCGTGCTCTGTACCTTCAAAGAAGAACACTTCATCGGTCCCGCACCAGATAGCCCCGCCCACGACGTTTTTCGAATTGTACATCCGGTCCCACATCTCGGCAAAGTCAAAACCGAAATAGTCTCGCAGGCCAGGGTCTGTAATCTTTTCCTGGCGATTGATGCGGCCCAGGTGACAGTATTCCCCAAAGAGGACAGGACGGGTTACTGAAGCATGGTCCTGAGGTCCGCTCAAGCCCGGATAATGGACATTGGTAAGGTCGCATAAGGGGTCGTCATTAGACAAACGGGCACTATGGAAAATCACGGGCCGATAGGGATCCAGCTTACGCACGAGATTATGTGTATCTGTAAAGCCCGGATTCCAGTTGGATTCATTTCCCAGCGACCAGAAGATAACACTTGGATGATTATAGCCCTGGACCACGGTCTCATGTGTGCCCTGGAGATAGGCTTCCACGACATTGGGGTCGTATTCTCGTTCCCAGCAGATGGGCGCCTCCAGTTCTACAAAAAGGCCCAGTTCGTCACAGTGCTTCAGAAAGACATCGGCTGGCGGATAATGCGATGTACGCACAAAGTTGCAGTTCATGGCCTTGATCATTTCCGCATCCCGGCGCCAGACTTCCGGCGTCAAGCTGCGTCCGCGCAGGGGATGGGCCTCGTGACGACAGACGCCGCGAAGCTTGACCGCTCGGCCGTTAACAAGCATTTTTGTA